>JAACJX010000111.1 GCA_014237545.1 Ardenticatenia bacterium
GAAGTGGGCGGCGGGTCGTTCTGGAAGGGCATGACCGACTACGTCAGCGGCGCGGCCGATCTCGATACCATCCTGGCCGAGATCGACGCTTCCTGGCCGTCGGAATAACAGGTAGGTAGTAGAGACTGCCGGCTCATCGCGAGCCGGCAGTCTTGTTTATTCGTGCGGCAGCGGCTCCCTGGGCTCTGCCAGGTACAAGTTTGAAAGGAGGTTGTGGCGCATGCAATATGAATCGACCCAGGACCGGCCGGGTTTTCTGACCCGACTCCTGACACTCCTGCTGCGCATTGCCCTGCCTGTGGCCATCCTGGTCATCGCGTTTGTCGTGATGTACCTGGGATTTGACTTTTTGCGGGAGGGAAACGCGCCCAAGTGGCTGGTTGTAATTGTCGCAATTATTTGGGGCGTGGGTGGTGTTGCCGCGCTCTACTGGATTTTTAACTGGATCGTCGAGCGCATGGGCGACGAATGGCAAGGGCGGCTTCAACCTTTTGTTTTCGTCGGCCCCGCTGTCGCCATGCTGATCTGGTTTTTGGCGCTGCCGGTCGTGCGCACGTTCTGGCTGAGCCTGTTCAACCGCGACGGCCCGCCGCCGAANTGGCTGGACTGGGGCGANTTGAGCGGTAGCTTNGCCGCGCTGAGTGNTCGNTTCGTCGGCCTTGATAACTACATNGCCGTCTTCACNGATCGCCTGATGCTGGAGGCGTTTCGCAACAATATCATGTGGATCGTCTTCGGCGCGACTCTGACAGTCATCTTTGGCCTGCTCATTGCCGTGCTGGCCGACCGCAGCGGATTCGAGCGGCTTGGCAAATCGGCCATCTTCCTGCCGATGGCGATCTCCTTCGTCGGCGCGGGCGTCATCTGGAATTTCATCTATGAGGTGCGCCCGGTCAACGCCCCGCAGATCGGCCTTTTGAACGCCATCGTTGTCGGGCTGGGCGGCCAGCCGCAGCCCTGGCCGGCATGGACGGCGATCTCGCCCTGGAACAACCTGTTTCTCATCGTGATCGTCATCTGGCTCCAGNCCGGCTACGCGATGGTGCTTTTCTCGGCCGCCCTCAAAGGCATCCCCGCCGAATTGATGGAAGCCGGGCGCGTGGACGGCGCGAACGAGATCCAGATCTTCTTCAGCATTATGGTCCCCTATATCATGGGCACCATTATCACGGTCAGTACCACGGTTCTCATTTTCACGCTGAAGATCTTCGATGTTGTCTGGGTGATGACCGGCGGNCAGTTCGGCACAGACGTGATNGCCACCCAGTTCTACAGGCAGTCGTTTACNGCCCGCAACTCNGGCTATGGCTCGGCCATCGCCATCGTGCTACTCATCGCCATCGTTCCGGTGATGATCTACAACCTGAAACAATTCCGGGAACAGGAGGCGTTTTAAAATGGGCAGCATAAAAAGTCAACAACGGTGGGGTAGCATACTGGTAAACGGCGGGCTGCTCTTCCTGGTTTTGCTCTGGACAATTCCCACGTTTGGCCTCTTCGTTTCCAGTTTCCGGACGCGCGAGGCAATCCAGAGTTCCGGCTGGTGGAATATCTTCCCTCATCGCGCCTACGAGACGGTGGAGGTNATNAACCCGGCCGACCTGAACCTGGACCCGACCGGCCCNATGGTGATTGAAGGGGTCGAGACAACCTTTGAGGAGTTGCGCGAAACCGGAATCACCACCGCGGACGGCACTTATTACCGCTGGGTCGGCAATCGCCGGCTGGGGCGCATCGAAATTCAGGAACAGAAATGGACCGTTGACTGGGANTTTACCCTGGCCAACTACCAGCAGGTTCTGAGCGGTAAGGAATTTGAGTACGAACGGCCCGACGGCACGGTGGAGACGATCCCCGGTGACGATTTTGTCAGCGCCTTTTTGAACAGCCTGGCGGTGGCCGTCCCGGCGACGGTGATTCCCATCCTGGTGGCCGCCTTTGCCGCCTATGGCTTTGCCTGGATGAACTTCCCCGGCCGGCGGGTGCTCTTCATCATGGTTGTGGCCCTGCTGGTTGTGCCGCTGCAGATCGCCCTGGTACCGATTCTGCGCGACTTCCGCGCCCTCCAGATCAACGGCACCTTTCTGGCGATGTGGCTGGCCCACACCGGTTTCGGCTTGCCGCNGGCCACCTACCTGCTGTTTAACTACATCAGCAACTTGCCGCGCGAGACGCTGGAATCGGCTTTCATCGATGGCGCGTCGCATTTCACCGTGTTCCGCAAGCTGATCCTGCCGCTGTCCGTNCCGGCCCTGGCATCCTTCGCCATCTTCCAGTTCCTGTGGGTCTGGAATGACTACCTGGTAGCCCTCATTTTCCTGGGCGGCAACCCGGAGACGAAGGTCATTACCCAGCGGCTGGCCGACATCGTCGGATCNCGCGGGAACGANTGGCATTTGCTGACGGCCGGCGCGTTCCTAACGATGTTGCTGCCGCTGATCGTCTTCTTCAGCCTGCAGCGCTTCTTCGTGCGCGGCTTGCTGGCCGGTTCGGTAAAGGGTTAATCGCTACAGGCCCGCGGGAGGTTCTCGCACCGGCCATGCGAATTGAAAAGTGTGAGCACGGAGTCGCCGCCAGGGCTTCGTGCTCATTTTTATGCAAGTGAAGTTCCGGCGCGTATCTTGAGCGGCCGAGGNCAGTCGCCGGCAATGATCGGGAGAGTGGGGAAATGGTGGAAAAACCCTGGTATCAGGAAGCAGTATTTTTTGAGTTGAATATTCGCGCCTGTTGCGACTCGGATGGCGACGGCAACGGCGATTTTCGCGGGGCCATCACCAAGCTGGATCACATCCGTTCCCTGGGGGTGGACTGCATCTGGGTGCAGCCGATGTACCCGTCGCCGCTGAAAGATGACGGGTACGACGTGGCCGATTACCGCGGCATCCATCCGGACTTCGGCACGGTCGAGGACTTCAAGACGTTTCTAGACGCGGCCCACNCACTGGGCCTTCGCGTAGTGATTGACCTCGTGATGAACCACTGTTCCGAGGAGCACCCGTGGTTTCAGGCGGCTCGCGCCGACCGCCATTCACCTTACCGCGATTACTTTGTGTGGAGCGACACGCCGGATAAATATAACGAGACGCGCATCATCTTTCTCGATGTCGAACCGTCGAACTGGTCCTACGACGAAGTGGCCGGCCAATACTTCTGGCACCGGTTTTACGCCAGCCAGCCCGACCTGAACTACGACAACCCGGCGGTTCACGAGGAAATGTTCAACATTATCCGCTACTGGCTGGATATGGGCATTGACGGCTTCCGCGCCGACGCCGTGCCCTATCTGTACGAGCGGGAAGGGACGAACTGCGAGAATCTGCCGGAGACCCACGAGTTTCTGAAGAAGGTGCGGCGGCTGATCGACGAGGAGTATCAGGGCCGGGTACTGATCGCCGAGGCCAACCAGTGGCCTGAGGACCTCCTGCCCTATTTCGGCGATGGCGACGAGTTCCATGTCTGCTTCCACTTCCCGATCATGCCGCGGCTCTACATGGCCCTGAAGAGCGGCGACAAGACGCCGATCATCGACATCCTGGCCCGTACGCCGGATATTCCGCCCGGCGCGCAATGGATGACTTTTCTGCGCAATCACGACGAGTTGACGCTGGAGATGGTGACGCCGGAGGAGCGCCAGTGGATGTGGGAGCAGTACGCGCCGGACCCGCGGGCGCGGCTGAATCTGGGCATCCGACGACGGCTGGCCCCGCTGCTCGACAACGACAAACGGCGCTGGCTGGCGCTCAACGCGCTGTTCCTGTCGCTGCCCGGCACCCCCATTATCTACTATGGCGACGAGATTGGCATGGGCGACAATCTGGCCTTAGACGATCGCTATGGCGTGCGTACGCCGATGCAGTGGTCGGCCGGCAAGAACGCCGGATTCTCGACCGCTGACACGACGTATCTGCCGGTCATCGATGATCCGGAGTACGGCTATCAACAATTGAACGTCTCTGCCCAGGAGCATGATAACGACTCGTACCTGTCCTGGACGCGCTATCTCATCGGAACCCGGCAAAGCCAGGCTGCGCTACGAGCCGGCTCGCTGGACTGGGTGGAGACTGGCCACAAGAGCGTGCTAGCCTTCCGCCGCATAGAGGGCAGCAACCGCATCCTATGTGTGTTCAATCTGACCGACGAGGAGCGGCCGGCGGGCGTCACNCCGGAGAAAGCGGTTCGCGATCTGCTCGACCGCGACGGNCANGTNTATCCGGTCGGTGTCGAGATTCGGCTTGATCCGTATGAAGCCCTGTGGCTGCTGGAAAGCGCATGATAGAGAAGAGCGAAACGATGGCGGCACACCTTTCACAATCAGACGCGCCTGTCGACGCATTGTCGGACACGATATTCAGTGGGCTCGAACCGCTGGAGCGAGAGATATTTCGCGCCCGCGTCGAACTCTACTGGCCGGATGTGCTGCAGCCGTTGCGGCGCTTGTATGGCGACCGGCCGGACTTTGACGCGTGGGCCACCCGCCTGCTGGAGATCGTCGCCCGCGGGTATGCCCAGCGGCCGCCCGAGTTACGCCTGCTCGATTTACGCCGCCAGGGCGAGCCCGACTGGTTNCAGAAAACGGATATGCTGGGTTACGTTGCCTATACCGACCGTTTTGCCGGCAATTTGCGNGGCGTGGCCGAGCATATCGATTATCTGAACGAACTCGGCGTCACCTATCTGCATTTGATGCCCTTGNTGAAGCCGCGCTCCGGCCCTAATGACGGCGGCTATGCCGTGGCCGACTATCGGGCGGTGAATCCGGCGCTGGGGACGATGGATGATCTGGCTGAGTTGGCGGCCGAACTCCGCGCCAACGGTATCAGCTTGTGCATCGATTTAGTCTGCAATCATACGGCCAAGGAGCACGAGTGGGCGCGCCAGGCCGTGGCCGGCGATCCTGTGTACCAGGATTACTACCTGATGTACCCTGACCGNACGATCCCCGACGAATTCGAGAAGACGCTACCCGAAGTGTTTCCCGACTTCAAGCCTGGCAACTTCACCTATTACGAGAACATCGGCCGCTGGGTGTGGACGACGTTCAATGAATACCAGTGGGACCTGAACTACGCCAACCCGGCCGTNCTGGGCGAGATGCTGGCGATCATCCTTTTCCTGGCCAACCAGGGCGTGGAGATCCTGCGTCTGGACGCGGTCGCGTTCATGTGGAAACGGTTGGGAACCGACAGCCAGAACCAGCCCGAGGCCCACGCTATCTTGCAGGCCTTCCGAGCGCTCAGCCGCATCGCCGCGCCGGGCCTAGTGCTAAAGGCCGAGGCCATTGTGTCACCGCCCAAGCTGATCCCTTATCTGGGGCGGGGAGACGCGACGAACAAGGAGTGCGAGCTGGCCTATCACAACGTCTTCATGGTGTTGCTGTGGAGCAGCCTGGCCGAGCGGCGCGTGGCCCTGATGACCCGCGCCTTGCAAAACATGCCGCCCATCCCGTCCGGCGCGTCGTGGGTCACTTATGTGCGCTGCCACGATGATATTGGCTGGGCGGTCACCGACGAGGACGCGGCTGAGGTCGGTCTAACAGGAGCCGGGCACCGCGCTTTCCTGAGCGAGTTCTACAGCGGCCTGTTCCCCGGCACCTTTGCCCGCGGCGCGACCTTTCAGTTTAACCCGCGCACCAACGACCGGCGCATCAGTGGTTCCTGTGCCTCGCTGGCCGGGCTGGAGCAAGCCCTTGAGTCAAAAGACCCCGTGGCGACGGAAAGAGCGGTGCGGCGCATCTTGCTGCTCCACAATCTCATCCTGGCCTTCGGTGGCATCCCGTTGCTTTACATGGGGGACGAGTTGGGTTTGCTCAATGACATGGGGTATCGCGATAACCCTAATCAGATGGATGACAACCGCTGGATGCACCGGCCGGCGATGGACTGGGAACGCGCCGCCGAGCGCCATGAGTGGTGGTCGGTGCCCGGCCAGATCTTCAATGGCCTGCTCAGGATGCTGGCCGTCCGGCGGCGCACGGCCGCCCTGCACGCCCAGGCCGGCGCCTTTGCCGTGTGGACCCACAACGAGGCCGTCTTTGGCCTGCTGCGCGATAGTCCCCGCGGGCGTGTTCTCGTGCTGGCCAACTTCAGCGAGCGGCCGCAGACCGTTCCCGGCTACCGGTTGCACGAAATGTTTTTCGGTGGCCTTTTGGTCGATCGGTTGACGGGCCGGAAATTGGAGAGCGCGCCGGGCATCACGCTTGAGGGGTACGAGGCTTTATGGNTGACGCCGGAGCTCGAGATGGATCCGGCCGATAGAGAGGCGCTTCTCGCATCTCGGGGGAGTATCAGGCAATGAATAACACNTACGTAGGCGGGATCGAGGCCGGCGGGACGAAAATTGTTTGCGCCGTGGGCTCTGGCCCGGATGATATTCGGGCCGAAATGCGCTTTCCAACGACCACGCCGGAAGAGACAATCGGCCGGATTATAGACTTTTTTCGCGAGCAAGAGGCGGTACACGGCCGCCCGGCGGCTGTCGGCATCGCCTCTTTTGGCCCGCTTGACCCCAATCCGGCTTCGCCGACGTTCGGCTATATCACCTCCACCCCCAAGCCGCATTGGGCCAATGTCGATCTGGCCGGACCTATCCGGTCGGCGCTAGGCGTGCCGGTCGGTTTCGATACCGACGTGAACATCGCCGGGTTGGGGGAGTGGCGTTGGGGCGCGGCCCAGGGATTGTCAAACTTTATTTATCTGACCATCGGCACCGGCGTGGGCGGCGGCGTGCTGATCGACGGCAAGCCGGTGCATGGCCTCATTCATCCCGAGCTCGGTCATATCCCGCTGCCCCATGACTGGGCGGCCGACCCCTACAAAGGGCGCTGCCCCTATCACGGCGACTGCCTGGAGGGCATGGCCGCCGGGCCGGCCATCGGCGANCGGTGGGGCCGGCCAGCAGTCGAGTTGCCGCCCGACCACCCGGCTTGGGAGCTGGAAGCCCACTACCTGGCGCTGGCATTACAGACTTTCATCTGCACCCTGTCGCCGGAGCGGATCATCCTGGGTGGGGGAGTGATGGAGCAGCCGCAATTGTTCCCAATGGTCAGGCAAAAGGTGATCGCTTACCTCAACGGCTATGTCCAATCGCCATCGATCCTGGGTGACATTGACCACTATATCGTGCCGCCAGGACTGGGGAACCGCGCCGGCGTGNTGGGCGCGTTNGCCCAGGCCCAGCTAGCGACTGGATAAAATNAAAAGCGCGAGAGGTTGCCTCTCGCGCTTGAAATTTCATTTAAGAAATCCGGCTATTAGTCGCGGCGACCACCGGTCAGCAGCAGCACATAGTAGAGCAGTTGACCAATGGCGGCTACGGCCGCGGCCACGTAGGTCAGCGCGGCCGCGTCGAGCACCTTGTCGACGCCCTTCNCCTCTTGCGGCGAAAGAATGCCGCTGCTGTTCAGCAGCACCTTGGCGCGCTTGCTGGCGTCGAACTCGACCGGCAGGGTGATCAGGGAGAAAACCACAGCCGTTCCGAAGAGAATAACGCCCAGCCAGGCCAGAGTCGTAAAGTTCAACAGAAATCCGATGATGAACAGGATCGGCGCCAGAGAGCTGCCGAACTGTACTGCCGGGACGATGGCGCTGCGAATCTGGAGCGGCGCATAACCGACGGAGTGCTGCAAGGCATGGCCCATCTCGTGGGCTGCCACGCCGGCCGCGGCCACGCTCGGCTGCCGGTAGACATCCGGACTGAGCCGCAAAACGCGGGTGCGCGGGTCGTAGTGATCGCTGAGGAAGCCTTGCGTCTCCTCCACGCGCACGTCATGCAACCCTTGTTGGTCCAGCAAGTAGCGAGCGATCTCAGCGCCGGTAGCACTGCGAACGGTNCGTACCCTGGAATATTTGTTAAAAGTGCCTTTGACGCGGGCCTGCGCCCACAATCCCAATAGAAGCCCCGGAAGGGCCAGAATCAGGTATAGCGGATCAAAGAAAAACATTTATCCTTGGTGTTTCCTCCGGACGGCAACGGGCACGAGCGCCTTTCCCTTTTTGGCCTTCTCGTCGCGCATCTTCTTCAGCATGCCCAACAACAGAACCCCGGTGACAGCAGTCGGCACGGCCGCTAACCAATATGTAATCAAAAAATCTATCATCACAGTCGTTCCTCTAAGTGAAATACCGCTTGTCGTTGATTATGGACAATCCCTCTGGAGAGTCAATATGCGGACGTCCTTTCCAATGAATATCTTACAATCCGCCGGCGTTTCTGAGACGGCATAAAGAAATGGGGCCTCGGGATAANTGCCGGATAAATTCCCGGCGCTTGNGTTTGCTTGGGCNGNCCTGTTGGNGGGTGGGATTGCGTCGCCGGCGGGTATGGAATCNTTTACCTGCGCGGAGCTGTGGCCATCAATTTGCCCGGCATTCCCCTTGGCCGCATAATTGATCCCATACCTCACGATTTGGTTAGGCGTTTACCCTTCCTGACTGAAAGGACTTGTCCCATGAACACCGCCGATCCACTCAATCTGCCCCGCNATCTAGGGGATGGTCTGCTATTGCGCTGGGCGACGCCTGACGACGCCGAGGCATTGGCCCAGTTCGACCTGAAGTACCTGAGCGATGACCCCAATGAGCCGGAGATGGGTATCTACCACTGGATCCACGATCTGATGCGCGGCGACCACCCGACGACCAAGGCCAGTGACTTCACGGTTGTCGTAGATACTAAGAACGACAATCGCATTATCTCCAGCCTCACCCTCATTTCGCAGGTCTGGGCTTACGACGGCATCCCCTTTCCGGTGGGGCGGCCGGAACTCGTGGCGACCCACCCCGAGTATCGCCGGCGCGGGCTGGTGCGTACCCAGATGAATGTCATTCATGCCCTGAGCGCCAGCCGCGGCGAGCTTGTGACCGCCATCACCGGCATTCCCTGGTACTATCGCCAGTTNGGCTACGAGATGGCCATCAACCTGGGCGGCAGCCGCCAACTGTTCTGGGCAAGGCCGGGCAATAGCGAAAAAGTCGAGGAAGAGCCATACCGGGCACGACCCGTCACAGCCGCAGATATCCCCATTCTCCAAGAGCTATACCGGGCCCACCTGGCCGATAGTCCAATCACCCGGCCGCGAGATGTCGCGCAATGGCATTACGAGTTGTTCACCACNCACCCCGAGTCATTCTGGTCGGTCAAGGCGCGGATGATCGAACTCGACGGCCGCGCAGTGGCCTACGCGACCTGGGAGCCGTGGGGCACGGCTTTCGGCATTCGCGAGCTGGGGGTGTTGCCCGGTCATTCGTGGCGGGCAGTAGGGCGGTTCATCATCCGCCACCTGCGACAGGAGGCCGAAGCGCTGAATGAAACTCGCGAACCGGATAAGCGCCTGACCAANATCACGTTTAACCTGGGCGAAGACCATCCCGTGTTTGCAGCGCTGGAGCCGGACCTGGAGAAGCAAATTCNACCCTATGCCTGGTACGTGCGCGTGACCGATATTCCGGCCTTCTTGCGCCACATTGCCCCGGCGCTGGAGGCTCGATTGGCGGGCAGCGTCATGGCCGGCCACACCGGCATGATGAAGATCAATCTCTATCGCACGCGCTTCACGCTGGTGTGGGAGAACGGTCGCCTGGTCGAAGTGGGCGATGGCTATCCTTACGAGCGCCTGGAACAAGGCGACGCGGCTTTTCCCGATTTGACCTTCTTGCAACTCTTGTTCGGCTACCGCTCCATCGACGAACTGAAATTCGCCTACGCTGACGCGTTCACCGATAACAACGACACGCTCGTTTTGCTGCGAGCGCTTTTCCCGAAGCGGCCGTCGCGAGCTATCCCGATGGGGTGATNGATGCTGAACCCTATCTTGCCGTTTCTGCAAAAACAGGGGGCGCTCATCCTCGATGGCGGGCTGGCGACCGAACTGGAGCGCCACGGGCATGACCTCAGCGACCCTCTTTGGTCGGCCCGGCTGCTGGCCGACGCGCCGGAGGCGATCCGGCAAGTTCACCTCGACTACTATTCGGCCGGGGCGGATTGTTGCACCAGCGCCAGCTATCAGGCGACAATCCCCGGCTTCGTTCGCCGCGGCCTGACGACGGAGGCGGCCGGCAACCTGATCCGCCTTTCAGTGCGATTGGTGGGCGAGGCGCGGGACGCGTTTTGGGCCGTGGAAAGCAACCGGACCAACCGGCTGCGGCCAATCGTCGCCGCCAGTGTGGGGCCGTATGGCGCCTATCTGGCCGACGGTTCGGAGTACACCGGCGATTACGATCTCGACGAGCNGGGNCTGNTCGAGTTTCACCGCGAGCGTTGGGGAATACTGGCCACTGTCGGGGCCGACGTCCTGGCCTGCGAGACGATCCCGGCGTGGGCCGAGGCGCGCGCGCTGGCGCACNTATTGGAGCAGACGCCGGACANGTGGGCCTGGTTCAGCTTTAGCTGCCGCGACGGGACGCACATCAGCGACGGCACGCCTCTGGCGGAGTGCGCCGCCTACCTGGCCGGTTTCGAGCGCGTGGCCGCCATAGGCATCAATTGCACCCCGCCGCGATTCATCCCCGACCTGATTCGCGCGGTCACCACGGCCACTGACAAGCCGGTCATTGTTTACCCCAATTCGGGCGAGACCTATGANCCGGCGGCCAAACGATGGCTGGGCGAATCCGTGCCGTCGGAGTTCGGCACCTACAGNCGCGAATGGCGCAAGCTGGGGGCNGGGNTTATCGGCGGCNGCTGCCGCACGACGCCCGCGCACATCAGACAAATTAGCGATCGGTTTCGGAAGAGGGAATGGCCAATAAGTTAAGTCGTAAGTCCTACCAGCAGACTCTGCCCAAGAAGCGCGTTGCCGCCGGCTGCTTGCTTTTTGACGCTCAAGGGCGNNTATTGATCGTCAACCCGGCCTACAAAGGTGGCTGGGAGATCCCGGGCGGGGTGGTGGAAGCCAACGAGTCGCCCNTGGCTGGCTGCGCGCGCGAGATCCGCGAAGAACTGGGCATCGAGTGGCGGCCNCACTCCCTTATCTGCGTCAACTTCTCGGCCGAAACCGCGCAGCGAACGGAGAGCCTCAACTTCATCTTCGACGGCGGCACGCTGCCGGATGAGCTGATCGCCGCCATACGCCTGCCGGCCAAGGAGCTGACCGAGTACCGCTTTCTGGAACCGGAAGAGGCGCTGGCCCTGTTGAAGCGCCGGTTGCGCAAGCGGGTCGCGCTGTGTCTCGAGCTGCGCAACGCGGGAACGACTGCGTATCTTGAGGAAGAAGAGGCGGTCTGGGCGACCAGCCCCATCGGATAGAGGCATAAATGCCCTGGGGAGAATTTGCCGCCCTGGGAACGGCCGTCTGCTGGTCGTTCACCGCCATCTTTTTCAGCTACAGCGGCCGGCGGATTGGCTCAGATGTTGTCAATCGCAGTCGGCTGTTGTTCGCGTCCGGCTTCCTGTTCATCACCCACTGGTTGCTGGAAGGCGCGCTTTTCCCGGCNGACGTGGAGCCATTTCGCTGGGGGTGGCTGGCCGCGTCCAGCATCTTGGGGCTTGTCCTGGGCGATGCCTTTCTTTTTCGCGCCTATGTCGACGTCGGGCCGCGGCTGTCGATGCTGATGATGTCGACTGTGCCGATCATCAGCACGCTCTTTGGCTGGCTCCTTTTCGGCGAGGTCGTGACGTCGCTGGAGTTGATGGGAGTCTTACTGGCGGTGGGCGGAATCGCCTGGGTCGTGACCGAGGGGCAGGAAAACGCTTCGGCGGCCGACAGGCAGACCTACCGCAAGGGTTTGCTCTTTGCGCTTCTCGGCGCTTTGGGNCAGGTGGCAAATCTGGTGNCCGCCCGTTTCGCNCTCGTNGATGATTTCCCNGCCATCTCCGCNACCCTGATCCGCATCCTGATCGCCGCCGCGTTCTTGTGGGGACTGGCCGCCGTTCGCGGGCATATTCGCCAAACCTTTCGCCAGTGGGGCGACAGGCAAGCTTTCCGGGCGCTTGTGGCCGGCTCGACCGTCGGGCCGTTCCTGGGCATCTGGCTCTCGCTCATCGCCGTCCAAAACACCCGCCTGGGGATTGCCTCAACCCTGATGGCCTTGCCGCCGGTGCTNCTGATNCCCCTGGAGTACCTGATCTATCAGCGCCGGGTCAGCCGCCGGAGCATGACCGGTACGGTGGTAGCGATGGCCGGCGTGGCTCTCCTCTTTGCCTGAGCGTTCAGACAGCCGGGGCGGTGGCGTGGATCACCTGGATGACCCCGCGGGCGTGGTTAGAAGTGAAATCGATCTGGAACCCGGCCTCGGTCACGGCGGCCGCTGTTTCGCGGTTGAGATGGCAGACACCCTGGACGGCAATCCAGACCGGGTGCAGCCAGTCGGTCAGGCGGCGCGTAAAGGGGGTTCGGCCGCGCACGTGCTCCAGCAGGATGAGCTGGCCGCCGGGTCGCAGCACGCGGCGAATCTCGGCCAGCGCCTCCTGTGGGTGGGCAATGCTGCAAAAGACTAGGGTGCCCAGCACAGTGTCAAATGTATCGTCCGGAAAGGGGAGTTGCTGGGCGTCGGCGCAAGCGGCGGCGAAGTCGACCTTCGGATTTCGACGGTGAGCTTTGCCTGTTGCGGACGCGAGATGGGCCGGACGCAGATCGATGGCCGTCACCGTCACGCCGGATAGGTAGTGAGCCACGTTCGCCCCAGTGCCCGCGCCTATCTCCAACGTATTGCCGGTTGCTTCGCGAACGACGCGCCGCCTGAGACCGGATAGTTTCGTCCGCTCCAACAGCCACATGCCGCGATCGTAGTTTTGCGCCGCGTAGACTTCTGATTCCAGCATCTTGCCCCCGCAGGAATTGGTATGGGGTTGATTATTCACATCCTNGATCAGCCCGGCAAGGGAGTCATCAAATATTTAGAAAAAAAGGNCCACAGGTTATGATAACCNGCGGCCCTTAAGGCTTGAAAGCGCGAGGGTAGGATGTTTAAGGAGTTAGAGGCCCAACCGCTGAGCTGCCTGGCGGCACAAACTGGCGCCGCCCGCGGCCAGCCACTGGTCAAGCGTGTCNCTGGTCGTGCTGCCGGCGACAGCGTCTTCATAAATACCGGTGGCCCAAACGTAGTAGCGCTGGGTCTCGGCCGGCCACGTGTCCCAACTGCGCGCTGCCGTGCCGTGGCCGCCATTATACCCGGCGAACGTGCGACTGGTGTCGCCGCCCGTTTGTTGCANGCCCAACGCCAGGTAGGCCATTCCCCGGCGCGCATTCGTGTCGGGATCCTGCATCGCCTCGCCGGGGTCGAAGTGGAAGGGCATCACCTGGAACAGCCCTTGCGCGCCGGCGCTGGAGACGGCATTGGGGTCGCCGCAGGACTCGATCTGCATGACGGTCGCCGCCATGTTAGGATCGATCCCGACCGCGCTGGCCCAGGCGACGATCTGCGGCGCCCAGTGCTGCACCTCGGCCGTGAACAACGGCGCGATTCCGCCTGATCCGGGAAGAGGCGCGCCGGTTTGCTCCTGGGTCGCCGTATCATTGGTCGCATTCTCCGCTGGAGGAGTTTGCTCACCTGCCTGTGACTGATCGTCAATGGGCGTTGAGCCTACATTGCTGGAGCGCACCGCCCAGACGGCGAATAGCGTGATGAAGAGAACGGCCCCGGCCAGGATGATCATCATCCGCCGCTGGACGGCCGCCATAGGATCGGCGTCNGGATATACATGCCCGGGAGCTACCCACCAGGGCGCGTCGTCTTCCGGCTGGTTCAACGGTGAATCCACGAAGTAGTAGGGATTATCCTGATATGCTGTCATAGTTTACCCTCCGTGAGGAGCGGGGCAATNCTCAGTGACTGGATTTCGANGAGCGAGCTTGAACCTGNGGTGTCCGGTTCATGCCCGGCATCGGCGGCCTCTGCTGGATGCGAGAGACCGGTCGCGACGGCGTGCCATTGGTCTTAGGCACGGGGGGCGTTTCGACGATGGGATCGTCCACCGGCTCGTAGGTGATGGTCGCCGTCGGGCGAGGGGCGCTTTCGGCCGCCTGCTTGCGTTCGTTACGGGCGGGCGCGGATGCGCGAGCAGGGGTGGCGCTGGCCGCGGGCTTGGCGGCCGCGGCCCGGACAGGCATGGCCGCCGGCAATTCCGGCCGGGGAGCGCGAGACGCTTTCGGCTCCTGTTGGTTGCGGGTTAGCTCGAACACGTCACCGCCGGCCACCGAGAAGGCGCCAATGAAAAGAATGCGAGTTAGCCAGACCAACATGGCCACGAAAATCGGTACATAGCGCAACAGCATCTCCCGACTGAGGACCTCGTTGCCGAACTCGTGGCTCAGCAGCGTGAGAGATACGGCCCACCAGGTCATGATCGAGTTGGCGATCGTTCCCAGGAACCAGGCACCGGTCAGGAACCAGACGGCCTTNGATTCTTCCAGCCCGCGCTGGGGAGTGAAGATACGCACCAGCCCGGCGAAGTCGATGGCGCAAAAGGCGATCGCCAGGATCGATGCCCAGAGGACGCCGGCGAAGCGGATCTCCCCCAGCAGGTTGTGGAGCGCGAATTTCGTGGTGTCGAAGTTGAAGATCTCGAAGGCGATTAGCGCGATGGCNAGAAAGGCNGCGATGATGACCTTGCGAGAGACCAAATCCTGTGTATTGGATGTGTTGAGATGAAAACCGGTTCGATTGACCATGGCGCATTCTCCTTCTTATCTCTATTCCCTTGTCATGAATAAGGCTTGTAGAACAGAAGTTCTGCTCTATTCGGATAATAGCACAANTGTTCTAATGCCGTCAATACGCATAGTCCCGCGGATAGGCTCCCATTCTGTCGCTCTTCCGGTTCGTGTATAATTGCGCCATGTCGTTGATCCTGACCCATGAGAAGACGGATTTTGACGCGGTCGCCTCGCAATTAGGAGCCAAGAAGCTCTATCCGGCCGCTACCGCTCTCTTGCCCCACCATCTCAACCGGAATGTGCTGCAATTCCTGAACCTCCACTGGGATTCACTGCCGTTCACGCGAGCTGATGATTGGCGGCGGCGGCAAATCGACTCCGTCATCCTCGTGGACACGCAGACACTGGGCAATGTGCGGGGCGTCACCGCCCGCCCCAAAGTTCACGTCATCGATCACCACATGGATCACGCGCAAAAGGAAGGCTGGACCTACGAGGTTGAACCGGTTGGGGCAACGACGACGCTTCTGGTGGAGCGCATCCAGGCCCGGGGCATTGTCCTGNCGCCGGAAGAGGCGACGCTCATGCTGTTGGGAATTTACGAAGACACCGGGGGTCTGACGTATGACACCACCACGGCCCGAGACGTGCGCGCGGCGGCCGTGGTATTGGAACAAGGGGCGCAGCTGAACGTGGCCCGCCGTTTCCTGAATGTGGCCCTGTCTGATCCGCAGCGCCGTCTCTATGACGAGCTGATACGCAACGTCGAATGGGTAAGCCACGAGGACCTGGAGATCGCGCTGGCTTCGGCCACTGCTCCGGCCGGATTCGATGATGAAATCTCATCTGTCGCCCACCGCCTGCGGGAGAACCTGATGCCCGACGGCCTGTTCGTCCTGGTTCAACTCGGCGACGGCGTCCAGTTGGTGGCGCGGAGCTCGGTCGATGAGGTGGATGCCGGCCTGGTAGCGCGCCATCTGGGCGGCGGCGGTCACAGCCGTGCGGCGGCGGCGATGATCGTCGGGCGGCGGGTGCCTGACGTCAGCCGAGAGATTCGCGCCTTCCTGCCCCACGCGATTCGCCCAACCATGCGGGTCGCTTCCCTGATGTCCCACGGCGTCCAAACCGTTCCGGCCACGATGACGGTGGACGAGGTGGCGGCGTTGATGCAGCGCCATGGCCACGAGGGGTATCCCGTGGTCGACGGGCGCAGCGGCCGCACCATCGGCCTCATCACTCGCCGCGCTGTGGACCGGGCTATCAATCATGACATGGCAAGCCAGCCGGTAAGCCGCTATATGCGGGCCGGCTCNGTCTATGTCTATCCTTCCGATTCTGTCTCGCGGGTGCAGGAGTTGATGGAGACCGAAGCCTGGGGGCAAATTCCCGTTGTGGCCGANGAGGGCGACGACNCCCCGGAGAACCGGCCGCCCATCGGCATCGTCACCCGCACCGATCTGCTCAGCGCGTTATTCAAGTCACCTCCCGANTTGCCAGATACGGATATGCGCGAGCGGCTGGCCCGTTCTTTTTCGGCCGAGTTGTGGTCGATGGTTCGCGTGGCGGGCGAGACGGCGGGCCAGATGCAAATGCCCATTTACTTTGTCGGCGGTCTGGTGCGCGATCTGTTACTCGAGAAGCGACCGACCGACATCGACATCGTCGTTGAGGGGGACGCGATCGCTTTGGCCCAGGAACTGAGCCGGCGCTTTGGCGGCGAGGTGCACAGTCATGATCGCTTTGGCACGGCCAAATGGTCGTTGGGCATGGAGTCGTACGGGGCTATCGTCGCGGCCGCCGGCGACGGAACCGCGATCGCTAATGCCCACAGGTCTCCCCTGGCTGCCGAGCGCATCCCCGCGCCGCCACAGATCGACTTCGTCACCGCGCGCAAGGAGTTCTACAAGCGGCCGACCGCGCTGCCCGANGTGGAGCCGGGCTCGATCAAGCTAGACCTGCACCGGCGGGATTTTACGATCAACACGCTGGCGATTCGCCTCGATGGCGATTATCTGGGCCAGTTATTGGATTTCTACGGCGGCCGGCGTGATCTGCGCCGGGGCATCATTCGCGTGCTCCACAGCCTGAGCTTCGTCGATGATCCGACGCGCATCCTGCGCGCCGTCCGCCTGGAGCAGCGGCTGGGGTTCTCCATCGAGGAAAACACGGCCGAGCTGATTGACGACGCTCTGCCATTGCTTGACCGCGTCAGTGGCGAGCGCATACGCAGCGAGATAGAGCTGAGCTTGCTCGAAGCCGATCCGGTAAAGGTGATGGAGCGGCTTGATGAGCTGGGCGTGATGGCGCAATTACACCCGCGCCTGTGCTGGCAACCTGAAACCGAGGCCGTCTTCCGGCGCGTCGCCGCTTATGCTGATCACGCGCTGTGGGGTGAAATTTACCGCTCCAGTCCNGTAGTGTTCTACTACTTCGCCGCCTGGCTGGCCCCCTTCGACCGGATCATTCGCGAGGTGGTGGCTGAACGGCTGCGGGTGAGAAAAACGACGCTTGACGATCTGCTCGCCCTCGACGCGCTGATCGCGGGCCTGGGCGCGCTGCCGGCCGACGCGCGGCCGAGCCGGGTCGTGGCCGTCCTGAAGCCACTGGCCGGGCGGGTGTTGCTGACGGCGCGCATGCTCGAATTGGGGGAGCCGATCAACAGCTGGCTGGAGCGATACGTGTCTGAGTGGCAGCATGTGAAGGCGTCGATCACCGGCGATGACCTGAGGGCGGCCGGCTTGCCGCCGGGCCCCACCTACACCCGTATTCTCGACAAATTGTTGGTGGCCCGGCTGGATGGGCAGGTAGGCAGCGACGCGGAAGAGAGAGCGCTGTTCGAATCCCTGGCGGCCGAAGCCGGATAGTCCCCGAAGAAGTTACTCGGCCATCCCGGCCGCCCCGCCATCATCGAAGCAAGCGATGGCCTCATTGGCTTCCTTGTCGATAATAATTCTCAACGGACTGCCGGCGGCCGCCTTCAGGTCGATGACCCGCACNCCTTCNGCCCACGCGGCCGCCCANGGGACGTAGCGGGTCAGAAGATTGGGCGAGCCGCGCAGAAAATCCCAGTCTATGGAGCCACCCTCCGGCGTCGGCTGTATGCCCAGGACNAGGATGCCGGCCTCCTGAACGTCCTCGAAAAAGTCTGTCCCATAGGCCAACTCGGGGGCCGGGGTGTAGGGNGGGCTGATCTCGATCAGCAAACTGGCATTGCAGATGTCGCTGTAGGTGATGGGCACGCTCAGGCGGCTATTGAGCGCTCCCCAGCGGCCCGGCCCCACCAGGCCGAACCGCCCGGCCGGCAACAAATCGTTCAGTGTCGTGATCGCTTCCGCGATCTGGAAACGCTGCGCCTCTTCCTCGATGTGGTAATAGATCTCCGGGTCTATGAAGACGAGGAAATCGATAGCCTCTACTGCGCCGGAGGGCAACAACGTGGGCATGGCGAACAGGCGGCGTTTGTTATGGTCGTCCCTTTCCGGTTCATCTTCCTCATCGAGGCGGCGACGCTCGTTGAGCGGCCGGCATTCGAGGATGTATAGCTGATAGTTGCGCGGGTCGTTCGTTTGATTGCCGGCGCTGTCCACCATCAGCGAGAATTCCAGATCGACCGGCCCTTCGTAGATATCCTCCAACCGTTGCAAGGTGTCGCGCACGAAATCGGTAAAGCTTCTATCGCGAGTCAGGCCGTCGAAGGTCATGACGAGGTGGTCGTCGGAATTGACCGGCGCGCCGGGAGAGATGGGCAGGAGCGCGTCGCCAGCGTCGATGGAGGCCACCAGGGACAGAGTATCCGAGCAAGGCGCGAGCGCCTCCCGGACCGGAATGGTCGCGAGGCCGTTTCGTTCGCGGTCGACCACCTCCATGAATCGCTGGGCATAGATGCGCTGCCCGTCGACGGTCATCTCCGGACGCAATTCCGGGTGGCTGAGGGCGATCAGGCGCGGGTAATCCTGNGCGACGCGATCGACGGCCCGCGTNCCCATGCCGGCCACGACNCGCAAAAACCCTTCGCCGCGGCGAATCTCCGGCGTCCAGCAAAAAGGGTTCTCGCTGAATCCGACTCCGGCAATGTCGGGATAGAAGTAGCGGCCGCACCACCGGCCGGTCACGCGCTGTAGCAGGATCGCCATTCGCTCGTCGTAATCGATCAGGCCGTGCTTCTTTCGATAGAGGAGCGCGTCGGGATTAACCGAACTGGCATAGACGCGCCTGATGGCATTGAGGACGCAGNCCAGATTTTCTTCCGGCGTGCCCTGGTTGGCGCAAAAATAGCTGTTATATTTTCCGGCAAAGGAGAAACCGAAATTGTCTTCGAGCAGGCTCGACGAGCGGACGATCAGTGGGCTGTCGCCCAGTGATTCCACCACCTCGCGGATTTGCACGACCACGTAATCGGGCAGGGGGGCGGCGAGAAAATCTTCCACGATCTGCGGGTACTCCGAGCGAATTTCGCGCACGGGCCGGTACTTTTGGTTCATGTGATGCTCGAGCTTGTTCATGAGAAAGAACTCGTAGATCACGTCGGTGCCGATGAAGTAGGAATCGGGGATGTTGATGGTGGCGTTGGGGTATTGCTCCTCCACGTCGTGCAGGATTCGCCAGGCCAGGTACATGCCGGCGGCCTTGCCGCCNATCTTGCCNGTGCCAATCAGGCTTTGATAGATGCGCCGCAGGTCATTGATGGTNAGCACCCGCTTGGCGACGCCGATAAAAGGCANCTGGTCGCTCATGAGGCGCTTGATCAAAACGACCTTTATCTCTTCCAGATGGTGATGGTGGCTCTCCAATGTCTCGGGTGACATGCGCTCATACAACTCGCCCTGCCGGAAGAGCATTTCCCAGGGGGCGATTTCCGGGTTGAAGGATATCGCGCCCATGTCCGGGGCCGAGGAGCGGCTGTTGAGCACCTCATCGATAAGAGCATCCAGCCGGGCGCTGCCGATGTTGTCGGCGAAATAGGCGTCGGTATGGTAGTCGCGAATCCGCTCCACGCGCATTTGCCACGTTTGCGAGTCTTCTTCGTAGTACGGATCGCCCAGGCCCTCGCGCCGCTGCGAGGCGATGCTCAGTTCGCGCACTTCCTGCTCGAACTTGTCGGGATGGACGATACCGCGCCGGAAAAGCTCCTGCCGCATGCGGTCGCGCAGTCGGTCGGCCAGGATGGGATACTGGGCCAGCTTGATGTAGATATCGATGGTCGGCGTGGTCGTTCGCAGTCGATGGGGAGACATGNCACCTCTCGCGTCAGGATAAGAAGCCAACGGCTTCCTCGTTNGCGCCGTTCATCAACACGTTCAAGCGCGGCTGACCCGGCAGGCGGTCCAGGTCGATCACTTTCAGATAACGGCTCAGTCCGGCGTCCTCGGGCAGCAGTTCGGCCAGGCTGTTGGCCGCGTTATTGAAGAACTCCCATTTGAAGTTGGCGCTGTCCGGCCCGGCGCCTAAATGCAAGGCCAGGGAGTGAATGCCGGCCTCGACCAGGTCCTGGAAGAAATGAGTGCCGTAGGATAGCTCCGGGGTGTGGCCGTTATGGGCCACGGCGATCTCGACCAGAACTTTGGTGTTAAAGATATCACCGTAGGTCACGTGCACGCCCANGTCAAGGTTGACGCTGCCCCAGCGGCCCGGACCCATGAGGATGAACGATTCGTTTTCCAGCTTCTTATTGAGCCGGCCGATGGCGCGGGCCAGCTCGTGTTTGATGGTCGTGTTGTGTAAATCGTAATAAGCCTGCGGATCGATGTGGATGATGTAGCGGATGCCTTCAGCCCGGCCGTCGGGAACCAGCCGGTTCGAGGTNAACAGGATCCGCTCCGGCGGTATGTTGCGCGGGATGGTGACCGCCCGGTCTTCCGCGCGCTGGCTCAACGGGCGGCATTGCAGGACGTGCAGCCGGTATTCGGTTTGNGGGTAGCCGGGCAGGATGTCAACGGCAAATTCGACGTCGACCGGCCGCTCATAGGCCGCCTCCAGGCGTTGCAGCGCCGTCCGCATCAGGTTGACAAACCGCCGGTCCTTCGTCAGCCCATTGAAGGTCAGGATAAACTCGTCGTCGCGTTGCAACGCGGCCGTCGAGAAGATCTCCTGCAGATACTCATCGCGATTAACCGAAGCGATATAGCGCAGATAGGGATATTTTTCGTCGAGGATATCGAGCACGTGGAGCGTCTTGAAGCTGTTGTCCGCCACGTCGATCACGTCGATATACCACTGCGAATACTGGCGGATGGCCTTCGTCGTCGTTTCTGGCCGCAGCTGGGGATGGCTCAGCGCGATCAGCCGTGGATAATCGTTGCTCACGCGGTCGACGGCCCGCGTGCCGAGACCCCAGACCAGACGCAGGAATCCGTCCTCGCGGCGGATCTGATTGTTCCAGCGGAANGGATTCTGGCTGAACGCCACCCCGGCCAGCACGGGGAAATAGTAATTGCGATAGGGCTTGCCCACGGCCTTCTGGATCAGTATGGCCATGCGCTCGTCGTAATCGATAAGACCGTGTTTTTGGCGATAGAGGATCGCGTCCGGGTTCAACGTGCTGGCAAAGACCCGTCGCACGGCATCGAGCAAGGCCTTGAGGTTCTCCTCCTCCGTGCCCTGGTTGGGGCAGAAGTAGCTGTTGTATTTGCCGGCGAAGGCGTAGCCGAAATTATCTTCCAGCAAGCTCGACGAGCGCACGATCAGCGGGCTGTCGCCGATGTCGGCCAGCACGGCCCGCAACTGGTTGACGACGGCCGGCGGGAAATTGCCGGCCAGATGGGCCTCCACGATGCGCGGGTACTCTTCGCGAATTTCGGCCAGCGTGCGGTACTTCTGGTTCATGAAGTGATCTAGGCCGTTCATGAGCCGGAACTCGTAGATAACCTCGGTCCCGATGAAATAGGATTGGGGGATGCCGATGTGGGCATGGATGTCGTTGCCATCCTCATGCCGCTGCTGCAAAATGCGCCAGGCGAGCATCAGCCCCGCCGCCTTGCCGCCGATCTTGCCGCTGCCGATTCGCCGGTCATAGATGTAGCGCAGATCGCTGATCTTGAAGACGCGCTTGGCCACGCCGATGTAGGGTANCTGGTCGCTGATGAGGCGCTTGATGAGGACGACCTTGATCTCTTCCAGGTGGTGCTGGCCGCGCTCGTATTCTTCTTCGGGGAGTTCCTCGTAGATCTCGCCCTGGCGGAACAGCACTTCCCACGGGGAGATCTCGGGATTGAAGTTCAGGCCGGATGAGACCGACGGCGAAGGCTGGTTTTGCAGCACTTCCTGAATTATCTGGTCGAGCAAGACGCCGCCCAGATTGTCGGCAAAGAGCGCGTCGGTGTGGAAATCGCGCACGCGCGCCTTGCGCTTCTGCCAGATATGGGCTTCTTCCTGGCCATAGGGATCGGTTAGCCGCTCGCGGCGCTGCGATTCGATGGCTTTCTCGCGCACCTGGGCTTCGAAGGTGATCTCATCGATGATGCCGCGGCTGAACAGCTCCTGGCGCATGCGCATCCGAATCTTGTCGGCCAGCACCGGAAACTGGGCCAGACGAATGTAAATATCGATAGCGGGCGTGATGCTGCGCGGAAGCGGTAGCGTCGTCATAGTGAATCATGTCGGCCCGGCTTGCATTCGGGCAACGCCGCCATATTATAACAGGCCTGTCATCTTGACCACTGGCTGGATTGCCGGTAAAACGGGATGACCATTCGAGTGAGGCGGCCGCCATGGCCGAAGGAGCGTGGGATTTGTCGACTATCTTCTCCAAGATCATCGATGGGGAGCTGCCGGCGACCATCGTATACAAGGACGAANTGGTGACCGCATTTCGCGACATCAACCCGGTCGCGCCTGTCCATATCCTCATCGTGCCCAATAAAGAGATCGCCACGGTCAATGACCTGACGGAAGAGGATGAGCGGATCGCGGGGCGGCTGTTCCTGGCCGCGCGGAAAATCGCCGAACATGAAGGGATCGCCGAAAGCGGCTACCGGCTTATCGTCAATTGCAATCGCGACGGGGGGCANGAAGTGTATCACCTCCACATGCACCTGGTCGGCGGCCGCCGCATTGGGCCGATGGTCATGCGGCCTAAGGAGTGATGGCATTGATCTCTTCGCGGCAGACGCAAGCCTCGCGGCTGACGTCGCCCCGCATCAGATAACCGTCATANTCCGCGCCGGCACCGGACGNCACCCAGCCGCTCATCTCGAACGGCATTTCGCCATCGGCGCTGATCCACCGGCCGTTATAGCTGCGGGCGATGTGTAGGTGCGTGCCGTTGGAGAACCCGCCTTCGCACGATGGGTGGCCCAGATTATCGCCAGTCGCTACCTCGGCGCCGAGCGGCAGGCGATCGCGCGTTTCCAGGTGCATGTAGGTGACGGCCCAACCCGTACCCGCATAGCCGTCACCGTCGAGGTCGACGACAACTGCCCCGTGGCCGCTACGAACGATGATGCCGCCGGTCATGCTCGTCACCCAGGCGTTGCTCTGAAGGCATCCGACCTGCTCGCCAGGCGGCACGAAATCCAGCGCCCCCCAGGCCGAGCCGCTGTTCCAGGCCCCATGCGGCCCGCCGGTGTAATACCATGTCTCGCCTTCCGCCCACGGCAACTCCATTTCNGGCGCAGTCAGGCCATCGGGCAGCAGCGGCTCAAAGGTGTAGGCGAAGGGATTTCCGAAGAGCCGGTAATACGTGGCGTAGAAACCATCTGGCCCCGTCGCATCTTGCCATGACTCATACGTCGCGCCCGCGACGGCCGCAAAAAAGCGCTGCACGCCGGCCGTACCGTCGTTGATATGGGGCGAAAATGTCACCTGGGTATCCTCGCCCAGATTGAAGCCGCGCAGGCCGCCCTCAGCCCGACCGTAGAAGCCCAGGTTAAGTAAATTGGCCGCCCAGCTCAATTGACCGTATAGACCCGTTGCGCCCGGGCCGCTGTAGCCGAGGTTGGGTGTCGTCGAGCCGGGGGATGCCTGCGTCACCCAGCCGGTCTGATGTTCCAGGACGGCCAGCAGGAGGCGTGGGTTGACGCTGTGACGGTCGGCTACCAGTTGCAAAATGGCCGGCCCGTCCATTGGCTGCCCCTCTACCTGTTCCTGGTGGCGGGGCAGATATCCCCCGGCCTCAATCGCGAAGGCGCGGGCGTCGAATCCACCGGACGCCGGCCCATAAACGAGTTCGCTGTCGGGGATGATCTTGAATTCCGGCCCTACGACCTGTTTAATTTCCACGCCGGGGACCTGCAAAGCCTGCCCCACGTGGACCAGGTCGGGGTTGGTCAGTCCGTTCAGCTCCATTAATTCGGCGATTGTCGTGCCGTACCGCTGGGCCAGCGTGCCGAGCGTCTCGCCCGCGGCCACAGTGTGCGTGCCCACGGTGTTGCCTGGAGCGAAGTTGACCTCGTAGTGCGGGGCGTCCGGCGTCGGCTGTCCGGTATAGGATGGAACTGGCGTGCCCAGTTGCTCGACGAGCGGCAGCGAATTGTCAGTAGATATGTTCGTGGGAGCTGCCACTGGCATGCCCGGCTCCGGCGTCATGAACTCGGTCGGGGCGGGCCCGGGCCGGACACANGCGGCAAGGGCGANTAATANCCCGAATGAGAGGAGCACCACCCTTATTTGAATTCGTCTCAACCCCATTGCGGAATTGTAACAAGGTGGGTCGCTTCCGGCACTCACGCGCGGGTTGGCTTCGGGTTCATTTGTAAGACTCTCACGAACGTGCCATACTCTGGCGGTGCAAAGCGAGACCCCTCATGTTCCCCCTATTCAGCGCCTGCGTATGACCTTCACCAAGGGAGGAGCGACAAGGTATATCAGTCATCTGGATCTGGCGCGCGCTGTTGAAAGGGCGTTGAACCGGGCAGGCCTGCCGGTGGCCTATAGCCAGGGATTTAACCGCCGGCCGAGGTTGTCGCTGGCCGCCGCGCTGCCTCTGGGATACACCAGTGAGGCCGAGGTTGCCGACGTCTGGCTGACTGAGCACGTAGCNCCCGACATGTTCCGCGAGCGGCTGGCGCAAAGCATGCCGCCGGGAATCGGCCTCGGGCAAGTGGCCGAAGTGCCGCTATCGTCGCCATCCATCCAGCAACGGATGGCCGAATCGATNTATGAGGTGNGNTTTCTGGACCCAATTGACANGGCGGATTTGCGCCACAAGGTGGGCGAGATCATGGCCGCGCCAACGCTAGTGCGCGAGCGAGCGCGCCCCAAAGGCAACAAACCGCAAACAGTAGACCTGCGACCGCTGATTCTCGATATGGCCGTGGTCGAAGGAGACGCCGGCGCGTTGTACCTGAAGCTCAGGCTGGTGCAGACGGCCACGCAGACCGGCCGCCCGGACGATATCATCACCGCGCTGGGGATGGACCCGCTCAANNCGCGTGTCCANCGGGTTGCGCTGGTTTTTGCTCCAGANGCNGACGCGCCATCACAACCGGGTTAGTTTTCGTAGAAGGCCAGTGGCACNCCGGGCGATACGGTCGCCCCTTCCTCGCTCAGTCTCGTCCCTTCCCAGGTGCAATTGCGGCAGCGGTAGCGATAGGCCGGGATGCCGAATGTGTGCAAGGCGTGGTCGGCCGGCCGGCGCGAGATGCGCATCAGTTCATGGCGGCCGCATTGGGGGCAGCCGGCATCCATCTGCAGTCTCTTGTTGTGCANAATAAGCCAACGGAGAACCATGCCCACCAGCAGTAAACCGGCCAGGATGAGCAGCGCGCCGCTCAACAACCAGTTGCCGTTACCGTAAGCCAGCGACGTCAGGAAAGGCGGCATATCATACATGACCGAAGCCCGGCCGCGGTCCGTATCCACCAGGAACACGACGTAATCCCCGCTCCGTTCGGTCGTGAAGGAGAATGGGATCGGCTCGGTCGTGCGNCCATAGGCGTCGATGGCTTGTTGCGGGTCGTCGGNAATCACGTAGGCTTCATAACTGCCGGACCGCGCGATGCGCCTGACCTGCTGGTAGAGGCCCAAGTTGATNCGCTGCAGCACGCCGGANGGATCGTCGGGGTTCCAATCCTGAAAGGTGCCCACAACCTGAAACGTGTCGTTTTCATCCATTGCGCTGACAACATAGGGGATGGGAAAGAAAAGCGGATCATCCCGCTTGTTGCTATCGAAGTTGAAGGTCACCGTCTGATCCGGCTCGGTGGTTGTCACCCAGGCCGGCACAGCAGGGTAGGCGAGCGATTCGTCGGCGCAATCGACGACCTGCCATTCATGCGTCCCCGGCGCGGCAATCGGGTAATCGAGTGAGAAGATCAGGTCCTCCGCCAGGATGTCGCCCGACGCGCCGCTGTCGATGAGTTGCGGCCTGTCGTTCGGGTCTGCCAGAAAATCGCCGCGCAGGCACCACGCACCGCTGCCGTTAGTCGGATCGGGAACTGTGGGCGAGGTGACCGGCCGGGCCAGCGACGCCGTGCCCAACGCGATGCGCGAAAACGGATTGACAAAATAAACGATGGCCGCCGCGCTGAGTAACAACAGGCTGGAGATGAGCAGAACGCCTGACAGGCGATCGCGCCGCTTCTTCTTTTCCGGGCGCGTCTCTTTCCGGGCTTGTTGTTGTGGGGCTGATGGAGCGGCCACAACAGGTTGTGCATCGGCCGCCACGATGACCTCTTCAACGAACTGGTCGTTCGGCGGGGTCTCCCAAGGGGTCTCAACAGGCGGTTGCGCCGGGTGGAGCACCTGTTCCTCGTTTTGGTCGAGGAGCGGGGCGATCCACGGTTCGGGCTCCGGCAACGGACGGGCAGCTTCCGGTTCGGAATCGTCGGCCGCTTCCGGCGCGAGAGACACTTCCAGAGGGCCGGGTGCCGGTTCTTCGGGCGAGACCACGTCCTCGGGGAGGGGTGGTCCGGTAGTATCAGCCGCCTCGGTGGGCAGNGCGGCCGGGTCATCGACCGTGTCTTCCTGATAGAACCGCTGNAAGGACTCCTGCCAGGCTTCGTACTCGTCCGGGGTAAGATGGGATTTTTCCTCTTCCGTCACCGCGTCGGGCAACATGTCGGGCGAGAGCGGCCCTGTCTCTAACCAGTTGGGCTTGTAATTGGTATTTTCAATGAAGCCGGCCGATTTTGATTTCTTACCGGCGCGGGAATCGGCGCTAGCCTGTGGGTCGGTCTGATTTCCGGTGGTAGGTTTTTTCTGTGTCATGTGTGTCGATAATCCCGACGCTCGCCTATCCACGCGAGCATACTTCCAGGGCCCGCTAATGACCCTATCCTACAAGATAGCAGCCGGCGCTCATTCGCCGATAAAAAGCGTGTAAAACTAAGGTTAATTATACGTGAAGAACTTCTTGTCCCTCTATGGTCATTCTGACCAATAAGCAAGCGTACTTTAGCATATTGACATTACGCTCTGGCTTTCGGTATTATACGGGTAACTGGTCAGACCACTTGATGATGCGCGAATGAATAGCCGGAATGCCCTCACACGTCCCAGCGACCACGCCGAAAGGGCCATCGTCGCGGCAATCCTCGATGGGGAGTTTCCGCCCGGATCGTTATTGCCCGGCGAGCGCTCGCTGGCCGCCCAATTGGGCGTGACGCGGCCGACCCTGCGCGAAGCCATCCAGCGGCTCGCCCGGGACGGCTGGTTGTCCGTGGCCCACGGCAAGCCAACCGTGGTCAATGACTACTGGGTCAAGGGCGGGTTAAATGTGCTGCGCAAGCTGGTGGAGCACCAGACCCAGGTGCCGCCCGGCTTTATCACCCAATTGCTTGAAGTCCGGTTGCAATTGGCGCCGGCTTACACGCGGGCGGCCATCGCGCGCGCGCCCGCGGCCGTCGCTGGCCAGCTCGCCACGGGCATTGCTCTGCCGGATGCGCCGGAAGCCTATGCCCGTTTCGATTGGGACCTCCATCAACAACTGACCATCCTGTCCGGCAACCCGATCTACACGCTCATCCTGAACGGGTTTCAGGGCTTCTATGAAGA
>JAACJX010000112.1 GCA_014237545.1 Ardenticatenia bacterium
ATTACCCGCTACGGACTGGATATGGTCTTCGATCGCGGGCTTATGGGCCGATTTCGCCGCCGAATGCAGCGTTTCATCTACAAGCCGGGCGCGCCGATCGAGCGCCTGCCGCGGCCGGTCAAGGTGCGATTGCTGATGCAGGAACTTGGGCCCACCTATGTCAAGATGGGCCAGATTATTTCCAGCCGCTCCCAGACTTTGCCGCCGGGTTGGTGCGAGGAACTTAGCAAGCTGCAAAGTAACGTGGCCCCCTTTTCGTCAGATGAGGTGAGAGCGATCATCATGGAGGAATTGGGCGACACGCCGGAGCGACTGTACGAGGAATTCGCGCCGTCGCCATTTGCCGCCGCCTCCACGGCGCAGGTCCACCGCGCGCGGCTGGCCGACGGCACGCCCGTGGTGGTGAAGGTGCAGCGGCCGAACATCCGGCCCCAGATGAAAGCCGATGTCGGGGTCATGGTCAATCTTTCCAACTTTCTCGAGAGCCGCTTCCAGTACGCGGCCGACGCCGATCTGACAGGCATGGTCAGGGAATTCGGCGACGGCATCATCCGCGAACTCGATCTGGGCGGCGAGCAATATAACATGAAGCGCCTGGCGCGGAATATGGAAAATATCCCCGGCGTCATTGTACCCCGAGCATTTCCACATTTGAGCAGCTCGAAAGTGCTGACCATGGAGTTCGTCGAGGGGGTCAAGATCACCAACGTCCCGGCCATCCAGGAAGCCGGCCTGGTCTGTACTGCCATCGGTGAGATCATCCTCCGCGCGCTGGTCAAGCAACTGCTGATCGATGGCTTTTTCCACGCCGACCCCCATCCGGGCAACATTCTCGTCAACCTTGATACCGGCAGCGTCGGCTTCCTCGATATGGGCATGATGGGCGAGATCGATCTGACCAAGCGGTTACAGTTGATCAACCTGCTCATGGTGGCCCGGCAGCGGGATGCCGGNGGTCTGGCGCGAGCNGNGCGNAATCTTAGCGTGCCGTTTCGCAAACACGTCGACGAAGGGCGTTTTTANAGAGACTTCGAGCGCTCNGTCGGCCGCTACCTCGATCCCGAGGTAGACCCGTCGTTCGGGGAACTCATGGCCNTCGTCTTCACCGTCTTGTCGGCCCACGGCTTCCGGCTGGATTCCGATCTGACNCTGGCCATCAAGGCCATGATGCAGGCGGAGGCTATCTATAACGCCCTATATCCTGANGGCGGNGGCNTGATCGATCAGGGTTTNNACATCACCCGAGAAATGGTGTTGCAGGAGGCGACGGCTGACAATATCAAGAACGCTCTNACACGTCAGGGTTCGTTGCTAATNCAGGACGCCGCCCGGCATTTGCCGTCNCTGCAGGAAGCCGGGTTGCGCTGGCTGAATATGTATCGCCGCGGACGGTTTGAGTTGTANGTGGACACGTCCGACCTGAGCGTCCAGGTNAAGTCGTTGCGTCGCATCGCCCAGCAGGTCATCGTTGGCATCCTGCTGGTAGGTATCATCATCGGCTCGGCCATCGCCGCCAGTTTCTCCAGCGGTTCGACCACGCTGACCCAATTGACCAANTGGGCGCTGGTGGCTTACTTCGCCTCAACGATCCTGGGCGGTATNCTGATCATNGGCATNCTTTATAATCTCATGGTCCGAATGCCNCGCGAGGAGTGAAACTGGGCGCGGAGATTCCTGGTAAGTAGAACAAATGATATAATTGTCCGGTATGACCACCTATGTCGCGGTCGATGTGGAAACAACCGGGCTGGATCCGTCGCGGGACGCGATCATCGAGATCGCGGCCATCACCTTTCGCGACGCGGCCATCATTGAGGAGTTCGATTCGCTCGTCAACCCGCTGGTCGACATCCCGCCGTACATCACCCAGCTGACGTCGATCACCGACGAGATGGTGGCCGACGCGCCGACGCTCCACACCCTGCGGCCGCGGTTGCGCAGCAAGTTAGGCGACAACGTCCTGGTCGGCCACAACGTGGAGTTTGACCTGGGGTTCCTGCGCGAAGCGCGGCTGGCCTTCGGCAACCGGCGCATCGACACATTGACGCTGGCCTCGATCCTCGTGCCGGAGGCGGGGCGGTTCAGCCTGAGCGCGCTGACCGATTTTCTCAACCTGCCGGCCGACAACGGTCGCGGCCACCGCGCCCTGGCCGACGCCGAGCTGACCATCGAGCTGTTTCTGGCCCTGCGCGAGCGGGCGCTGGCCCTGTCGCTGGCTCAATTGGAGGAGATCGTCGAGGCCGGGCAACGGCTGGGCTGGCCGGAGACGCTGTTCTTCGAGGAAGCGCTGGCCGAGCGCGCCCGCGGCGCGTTTGAGGGCAACGAGTTGCGCATGCGCGGCCGGTTGCAGCGCCTCTACACGCCGCCCAAGCTGGAGGGCAGCACGCTCGTGCCGGAGGAGAACCCCGCGCCGCTGGACGTGGAGTCGCTGACTTCGCTCATCCGGCCCGGCGGNCGCTTCGACCGCGCCTTNCCCGGCTTCGAGCACCGNCCGCAACAGGTGGAGATGNTGCAAACCGTGGCCGAGGCGTTTAACCACGGGCGGCANGTGNTGGTGGANGCGGGCACGGGCACGGGCAAGAGCCTGGGCTACTTGCTGCCGGCCGCTTTCTGGGCCACCGGCAACGGCCGGCGCGTCGTCATCTCCACCAACACCATCAACCTGCAAGACCAGTTGGTGAGTAAGGACATCCCCGCGCTGCACGAGACGCTCCATCTCGACCTGCGGGCGGCGATCCGCAAGGGGCGCAGCAACTACATCTGCACGCGCCTGTTCCAGCAGATGCGCCGTTCCGGCCCCGGCAACGCCGATGAGATGGCCCTCTACGCGCGCATCCTGCTCTGGCTGCCGCACTCGACCACGGGCGACGTGGGCGAGATTGCCTTGCGCACGCCGGGCGAGCGGCTGGCGTGGTCGAAGATCAACGGCGAGAACCCGACCTGCACCGCCGACCAGTGCGCGGCCGAGAACTGCCCGCTCCACATCGCCCGNCGNCGGGCNGAGATGGCCCACCTGGTCATCGTCAACCACTCGCTGTTGCTGGCCGACCTGCGCTCCAACGGCATGGTGCTGCCCGAGTATCAGGACCTGATCATCGATGAGGCCCACCACCTGGAGGCGGCCGTCACCGATGGCCTCAGCTTCCGCGCCGACCGCCGCTTTCTGGAGACGATCCTGGAGGAGGTGACGCGGCCGCGCGCCGGGCTGGTGGCCAACGCCCAGCAGCGCATCGCCGCCGTGGCCCCGCGCGAGACCAGCGAGGCGGTGGACGCCCTGGCCGAGCGCATGCGCGCCGACGCGCAATTGGCCACGCTGCGCACCGAGGATTTCTTTACCACGCTTGACTTCTTCCTGCGCGGCCAGGAGCGGGAGCGCAGCCAGTTCGCGGCGCAGATCCGCTTCACGCCGGCCGTGCGTGTCCAGCCCGACTATCACCTGGTGGAAGAAGGGTGGGCCGACCTGAGCAAGCTCTACGCCGTGCTGGTGAAGGGGTTCCAGAAGCTGGCCCAGACTGTGGCCGACCTGTCGCACGCGGTGGACATCGAGGGCGAGGACGAGCTGCGCGCGGCGCTCATCAGCAACGGGCAACTGCTGGAAGAGGCGCGATTGAGCCTGGACGCGCTCGTGCTCAAGCCCGAGCCGGAGATGATCTACTGGGTCGAGCAGTTCAAGGACACGATCTCGCTCCATGCCGCGCCGCTCCACGTGGGCCCGCTGGTAGAGGCCCACATCTTCCAGAACAAGGAGACGGTGGTGCTCACCTCGGCCACGCTGCGCACGGCCGGCTATGGCCGGGCGGAATCGACGTTCGACTACGTGCGCGACCGGCTCCACGCCCATGAGGCGGACGAACTGGCCGTCGGCTCGCCGTTCGATTACAAGAACTCGACGCTGCTCTACCTGGTGACCGACATCCCCGAGCCGAACCAGCCCGGCTATCAGCGGATGCTGGAGCAGGCAATCATCGACACGGCCGTCACGCTGGGCGGCCGGACGCTGGTGCTCTTCACGGCCAACAACCACCTGAGCCAGACGGCGGCGGCTGTGGAGCCCAAGCTGTCGGCGCGCAGCATCACGACGCTGGCCCAGACGCAAGGCATGTCGCGCCAGCAACTATTGGAGCAGTTCAGGCGCGAGGGCAACCGGGCGGTGCTGCTGGGCACGCGCTCCTTCTGGGAGGGGGTGGATATTCCCGGCCCGGCGCTGACGGCGCTGATCATCGCCAAGCTGCCGTTCGACGTGCCGACCGACCCCATCTTCGCCGCACGTTCGGAGACCTACGAAAGCCCGTTTTTTGAGTACTCGATCCCTGAGGCAGTGCTGCGCTTCCGGCAGGGGTTCGGCCGGCTCATCCGTCGCGGCAGCGACGAGGGAGTGGTGCTGGTGCTCGACAAGCGGGTGATCACCAAGCGCTACGGCCAGATGTTCATGGAGGCGCTGCCCGATTGTACCGTCATCCGGCAACGCTCGGACCGCATTGAGGAGTTGATCAGCCGTTGGATGGCCCGCGACCGGAGCCGCAAACTATAGTGACGAGTGTGGAATGACGAGTGACGAGTTCAGATCAATTCGTCACTCGTCACTCGTCACTCGGGTTTACTGGCCCGGCAACGTACCGACGACGTTGAACGTATTCAGGATGTGGTCAAGCGCGTCGACGTCAGCGCTGGTGACGGCCTGTACCAGGACG
>JAACJX010000107.1 GCA_014237545.1 Ardenticatenia bacterium
AGCCGCCCCTTGCGAAGTTGCAGCGAGTAGAGCGAATTGTCCGACGAGCCGAAGATAACCGCGTCCTCGTGGACCACCGGCGAGCCGGCCAATCCGCCGCCGGTCGGGTATTTCCAGAGGAACTCTCCCCTGTCGGCCGTTACAGCGTAGAGATTGTTATCATACGCTCCGGCGAAGATGATCCCCTTGGCCGCCGCCGGCCGGGTGCGGATCTCGTCTTCGCAGCGGAAGACCCACAGCGGTTTGACCTGGCTGATGCCCGCTTTCAGCGTGGCCGCCGGCGTGTCCGGCCCGGCGCTCTCGTCGAAGCCGCGGCCGCTCTCCTTGGCGCTCAGGCGGTGCTCCAGGTCGGTTTCGTCCAGATCGCTCTCCGACAGGACGAGCAGCGCCTCGCGCAGGGCCATCGCGTCGGGGAAGCGATCCTTGGGGTCATAGGACAGGCAGCGCATGATGATCGCCTCGAACGCCCGCGAGATGGATGGGTTAGCGGCGCGGATGGGGCGCTCGTGGAAGGTGAAGGGCGTCTCCTGGCGCGGGTCCTGGCGCGTCAGCAGGTGGTGGAGCGTCGCCCCCAGCCCATAGACGTCGACGGCCGGGGTAGCCTCGCCGCGGTACTGCTCCGGCGGCGTGTAGCCGGCCGTGCCGATCATCGTCCCCTTGTCCTCGTTGGCNTCGAACAGCTTGGCNATGCCAAAGTCGATGAGGCGGATGTGGTTNTANGGGTCGAGCATGATGTTCGACGGCTTCAGGTCNCGGAAGACGATGGGCTGCGGCTTCTGGCTGTGCAGATAGGCCAGCGCGTCGCAGACCTGCAACGCCCAATCCAGCGCCTTGGGCTCGTCGAGGTACTCGTCCGTCTCATCCAGCCACTGCTGCAAGTTCTGGCCGGGNACGAANTCCAGCACCAGGTAGCTGCGGTTGCCNTCNGTGAAGTAGTCGAAGATGTCGGGGATGGCGGGGTGGTTGAGCATGGCCAGCATGCTGGCCTCGCGNTCGAANGACTTGATAGTCAGCTCGCGCATNTCCGGGTCGGCNGTGCNGATGACCATCTCTTTNACTGCGCATAGTCNNGTGACTGAGGGGAAGCGCANATCNCGCGCCCGGTAGACCGAGCTGAAGCCGCCCGCCCCCANCCCGCCCANNACCATGTAGCGGCCNTGNAGGACGGTGCCCTGGGCCAGCGCCTGGCCGTCTCGTGATGTCAGGGGTTTGCTATCCCCGTTTGGCTTGCCGGCCGGCATCTCGCGCGTGCCAAATTCCATGAGCGTGCCTGTTTTTAGGGAAAGCGGCGCAATTTGCGGTTGCTGGGCCAGCAAATCCCGCCGTTTTGCCCTTGATACTCTCCGGTCGAAACCGGGTCGNTGTCGATTGTGGCGTTCTGGTATTCGCCTGCGGCAATTATAAGGCCGGGTGGCCCTATTCTTCAAATGAAGGAAGGGTGAAAGACGCCCGCCGCCGCCACAGGCGCTCGGCCCCCGCGGCCCACTTCGGCGCATCCTCGCCGTCGGCGGTCGCGTCGGCCATCACCCGTCGCCCTTCCTCGCGCAGCTTCGCCGCCAGATCGTCTGGACCGGTGAAGAAAGAGCTAAGCTGCGCGCGGTAGGCGCTGACAGATTCGATCTTGGCCGCCATGGCCGTCTCTGTCAGCCAGACCGTCTCGGGCCGCCACTCGCCCCGCCCCGCCGCCGGCAGCACCTCCTCTAGCGCGCCGGGAGTCATCGTGTACGGGTAGTCCTCGTAATAAGCAACATCAGTGAATGCCTTTTCGCCCGCGCGTCGCGTCACGCCGTGGTCGATGTGGCCGCCCACGCCCAGCGGCAGGTAGACCTGCCCGGCTTCGGGCAGATTGGCCAGCGATGCGGCCAGCGCGTCGACTACGTCGGTGTCGGCCGAATTGAACGGCCCGAACATGTCGGTCGGCCCCGGATAGAACGGCGCGCCGTCCGGCCCGGCGCGGTAGATGCAATCGAGGAAATCGAGATGCAGCACGGCCGCCCGCAGGATGCCGAACGCCTCCCAGTCCTCGGCGCGGCGCTGGGCGACGATGGCCTCGGGCGTCTCGCCCAGGCTGTCGGCCCAGCGCTGGTGCAGGCTTTGCACGATCGCGGATTGCAGCCCGGCGGGCGGCTCCGCGCCGGTTACGGTGACGACCAGCACGGAGTCGCCGATGGCCGTGTGGCGGAACACCTGCCCGCCGCACGACAAGGCGACATCGTCAAAATGGGGAGATATGTAGAGATGGTCGTAGTACTCTTCTAGTTCAGTCATAACTTGTAGCGCAAGCTGCCGGCTTGCCTCTTCGCGGAGAACGTCTGGGCGTCTCGCCCCACGGAAATGATACCACAACAGTAACGATTGGCTTGACCATATTATATGTTAGACACCGGAGACATCTGTCCTGTCCCTCCGACCCCACAGCGGCTATAATACCCGCCATATGACGAACGAAAACGAGCCGGCCGGCCTGACCCACCTCGACGAAACTGGCCGCGCCCGCATGGTCGACGTCGGCGAAAAAGCCGTGACCGAGCGCGTGGCCATGGCCCGCGGCCGCGTGATCATGCGGCCGGAGACGCTGCGCCTGATAGTCGAAGGCAACATGAAGAAGGGCGACGTGCTGGCTGTGGCCCAGCTGGCCGGGATCATGGCCGCCAAGCGATCGAGCGAGCTGATCCCGCTCTGCCACCCGCTGCTGCTCAACCAGATCGAGGTAACCTGCACGCCCAACCCTGAGGCTAGTGCAATTGATATCGAGGCCACCGTGCGCGTGTCGGGCAAGACGGGCGTCGAGATGGAAGCGCTGACGGCCGTCACCGTGGCCGGGCTGACCATCTACGACATGGCCAAGGCCGTCGACCGCGAGATGCGCCTGACCGACGTGCGCCTCGTCCGCAAGTCCGGCGGCCGCAGC
>JAACJX010000305.1 GCA_014237545.1 Ardenticatenia bacterium
ATCGACCACGGCCTCGATGGTGTGGTTCTTGTAGCGGTCGAGCTCGATCTTGTCATCCACCTGGCGCACTTCGCCGTTGACGCGCACGCGGACGAAGCCCGCCTTGCGCACGTCGTCGAAGATGCCCTGGTGGTGGCCCTTACGATCCTGCACCAGCGGGGCCAGCACCTGAATGCGCGTGCCAGTGGCCATAGCCATGACCTGGGTCACGATCTGCTCGGCCGACTGGGGCATCACCGGCCGGCCGCACTGCGGGCAATGGGGCGTGCCTACGCGCGCGTATAGCAGGCGCAGGTAGTCGTATATCTCGGTCACTGTGCCCACAGTGGAGCGAGGGTTGTGGCTCACGCCGCGCTGGTCGATGGAAACGGCCGGGCTTAGCCCTTCGATCCCGTCGACGTCGGGTTTTTCCAACTGACCGAGGAACTGGCGGGCATAAGCGGAGAGCGATTCCACGTAGCGGCGCTGTCCTTCAGCGAAGATGGTGTCGAAAGCCAGCGACGACTTGCCCGAGCCCGACAGACCGGTAATGACCACCAGCTTGTCGCGGGGGATCTCCACATCGATATTCTTCAAATTATGCTCGCGCGCACCGCGCACGATGATCTTGTCGAGCGACATCTTGCCTCTTTTTGTGACGCGAAGGCGAGCCATCGTGAAGTCCTCCGCGCGACTGACCGTTACAGCAACTAGTTATTTTACCATAGCCGACAGTCGCGAACCATTAGCGTTTGCTTTGATACCGCCCANTGAATAGGCGCAACAGTCCATTTTAGCACAAATGGTCTATCTGTTCAATGGAACGTAGAGAGAGTTTCGGGAACTCAGATGGTACATTTGGGGAGACACTTAAGCCTAGTCGAGCGGCCTTCAGCCAGACGAGAGGGTGACCGGGCGGTATAACGAAAAGAGAGGCCGGCAGGGTTATCCCCCACCAGCCTCCCTGTGAGGCGAAATACCTGAATCAGAGCGACCCATCAGGCCGCGCCCGGGAGGATACCTACCGCTTCACGAACGGCAAATAGGACTTGAACGGCAGGTTCGGCGGCTGTGGCGTGGGAGTCGGTGCCGGTGGAGATGGGGTTGGAGTCGGTGGTGTGCCCTGCAAGTTGGCGCACTGGTCCTCCGCGCTGCCCTTGACGATGTTATTGCCACCTGTCGGCGGCGGTACGTTCGCCTTGCATTGCAGGTTACCGTCAATGGTGTTATTGGCGATGTTGACCCCGCCGGTGTTCTGGAAGGCTTGAACATTGCCGCCGACCTGGTTATTGGTAGCCGAAAGCGCCTGCGTGTTGCTCTCGAACTGGATATCACCGTTGACGGCAACTCGGTCGATGGCGGCCGCGCCACTCTGCTTCACCTGGATGCTGCCGCCTACAGTCGAATTGGCGCCAATGTTGACTCGCGCTGCTTCCTCTGCCTGCACGTTGCCGTCGACTCGCGCTCCAGTGGCAAAGAGCGTAGCGTTTCGCTCCACTTTCACAGTACCTTCGACACGCGTCCCATTAAGCGTACAGGTCGCGTTTTCCGGCACGCGCACGTCGTCGACTGTGATCGTCGAATCCAGTGTACCGGTACACACTACCTCATCGGCTTGAACTGCCGGCACGCCGGATAACAAAAGGACCAGAAATGCGATAGCCGGCAAGCCAACGATCACTCGTAGGATTTTGTTCATCATATACTCCCTGTCATTTGCCGGGTAGTTGCGGGCGCNCCGAGCGCGTCGANCGTCCCGATTGCAAANAACAGTTCTAGCATANCAAGTTGCGATGAAGNCCNACTGAAGGGGCNATTAGAGCTTTTCCCATTTTTGTCCAAAGCACGGCTCACTCTTCCNGTTGGNNCACGCANTGCCACTAATCNGGGTTNTCTGTNCGCGGCGGCGGAGAAGGGGAGAGGATCAGGTATCCNACNGGCGATANGGCGCTTTNNCGTCNATNTTGCCNACNAACACNNNCAGNNGNTCNTGNNCCANCAACTGCCGGATGGCCATGTTCTCGCCGGTGTGNTACCAGTAATGGTAGATGNNNCGCTGCAGNAGGTTGCCGTAGGTGCGCTGGAGCGGTTTACCACCACTAAGCGCGGGCTGGAGCAACGTGTCGGAGGTCAGCGTATCGAGCCACGGATCGGCGGCAGCGGTGATGGCCTTCCACGCGGCGATCATCGCCTCGAGCGAGGGAGTGCTGGCCGGCGCCCCATAGGTGAACTCGCGGTCGATGTCAGGCGTTAGAAGCTGCTGCCTCTCGCCATAGTAAAGGAAATACCGTTGCTCCTGCCACGCCAAATGGCCCACGTTCCAGGCCAGGCAGTTCATCGGCAGAAATCGCTGTCGGGCATCCTCATCGCTGATACCCTTGACCGCTCGCAGGAATTCACTGCGG
>JAACJX010000306.1 GCA_014237545.1 Ardenticatenia bacterium
AAGCGCCATCAGATAGGCCGCTGCCTGGGCCATGATGCTCTGCTCGCAGGCCATCATCGTCGTGGCGAACGGGCCGAGCTGGAACGCGCCGTCGGCCGTGTTCATCGGGCCGCTGTAGGTGTTGCAGCCGGCGTTGCCGCTGACCGTGCCCGCCGCCTGGTCGAACACGGCGGTGATCTCCGTGCCCTCAATGACCGTCCGCTCGGCCCCGGCCGGGCCGAAGGACACCACGCGGAACGGCAGGTTGGTCACGGTCACGCCGTCGCCGCTGCTGCCGGACTCCGGCGCGGGAGCGACGATGTTGGTCGCGAAGCGCATCGTGCCGGCGTCGGCGGCCTGGTCGATGAACAGCTCGCCGCCCTGGAAGAAGAAGACGGCCGCGTTGCTCAGCTGCCGCACGAACGAGTCGGCCTGGGAGTCAGGTGGGCAGGCGGCGGCCGTGCTGATGCCGGGCGTGATGGTGATGCGCTGGCCGTCGGTCGTGTAGGTGGCCGTCACGCGGTTGCAGTCCGCGCCGATGGCCGCCGTGCCGTCGGCCAGGAACTCGACCGTGTAGCGCGTCGGGTCGGCCACGCCGATCTGCTCGACGGGCGTCGTCGTGCCAACCCACTGCCACACCGGGCCGACCAGCGAATTGACCGGCGCGGGCGTGGGCACGACCGGCAGGTCGTCGGCGTTCTCCGCGTCCACAAATTCAGCGAAGACCCACACCTGGCCGCCGGGCAGGCTCGGCGCGTCGACCACGTACCACAGGCCATCCTCGCTGATGCCGATCAGCGTGCCGCTGTCNCCCTGCGGGGCCGCGCCTACGGTCGGGAAGCTCGTGCCGGGGCCGGTGCGCAGGAACACGCCGTCGGGGGCGTTGACTGTGCCGGTGGGCGCGCCCGCTTCCGGCTCAGGCAAATCCACCTCGGGCAGGTCGCCGAAGCGCATCGTGCCACTGTCGGCGATCAGGTCAATGTACAGGTCGCCGTCCTGGAAGAAGTAGAGCGCCGCGCCGGACAGCTGCTGGACGAAGACGTCGNCCTGCGAGTCCTCGGGGCAGGCGGCCAGCGTGCTGGGGCCGGGGGTGATGGTGATCGCGCCGGCCTCGGTCGTGTACTGGGCCACGACCTGGTTGCAGTCGGCCTTGATGGCCGCCGTGCCGTCCTCGAGGAACTCNATGGTGTANCGGCTGCTGTCGGCNACTTCCAGCGGGCCTTCGCCGGTCACGGTGCCCAGCCATTGCCAGACGGTGCCGGTGATTTGCGGGGCGTTGTCCATGTAGGTGTCGATCGTGCCGTCGGGATGGCTAAGGGTCAGCACGTTGCCGGTGACCGCGTAGCCCAGCGGCTGCTCGAAGGCGCTGGACATCTCGCCGGCCAGCGAGCCGGGCGGGCAGAGGGCCAGCGTGGTGCGCACGCCGGTCATCGTCAGNGTGCCGTCCTCGTTGGTGTANNTNCCGCCGCCGTTGTTGCAATCGAGCCGGGCGTAGAANGTGCCGTCGTCGTTGAAGGTCAGGCTGTAGTTGTCGGGGTCGGTGATGACGGTCGTCGCGCCATCGACCTCGCGGGCGGCCCACGTCCAGACGCGGCCGGTCAGCGACATGTCGGCGTTTTCCATGGCCGGGATGGCCTCGGCCGTCGGGACGGTGTCGGCCTGGCGGTAGCGGTCAACGCTGCCGTCGGTTGTTGTGAAGGCCACGACCTCGCCGTCTTCCTCATAGGCATAGGACGCGGCCGAGCCGATCATGGCGATCATCTGATCGCTGATGGAGTCCTCGGGGCACATGGCGCGGCTCATCATGCCCAACGTCATGCTGATCGTGCCATTGCCGGGCGTGGCGAAGGTGCCGCTGCCGCGGTTGCAGTCGAGTCCGGCGAAGAAGGTGCCGTCCTCGTTGAAGAGCAGGTTGTAGTCGTGGGGGTTGGCCACGGCGGCCACGTCGATCGGGTCGGCCGCGTCGCGGCTGACCCAGACCCACAGGATGTTGACCAGGCCGGGGTCGACGATGTTGGTCGGCGACGTGTCGGCCGGCTCGGCCGTCGGCGGTGCCGGTTCGGCCGTCGGTTCGGCGGTCGGTTCGGTTGTGGGCGCCGCCTCGACGGCGACGGTGGGGGTGGGGGTCTCTTGNCCGCCGCAGGCCGCCAGCGCGACCAGCAGGACAAGGCCCAGCAGCAATGTCAGGCGTTTCATTCTACGATGTTCTCCTTGCGATAATGTTCCCTTTGCCTGGGTTCCTTTGCGCCTGAAAGCATAACGCCGCCGGGCGCAAAAAAGTTCCCCATTCAGGGAGTGTTCATGTTGGGAGTTGGCTCCCGGATGTGGATTGTAGCAAGAAACCGGGGATTGGGGAGGGGGGAAGTGGGTGGAGAAAGGGAGTAGGGCGCGCGCTATGGCTATCGCTGTCGCAATCGATCTTCGATAGCGATTGCGANGGGGAGGCTAGTNCNTCATTCTCTTGCCTTTTTCCCCAATCCGCGCCATAACTCTCCCCATTACCAACCGCATACCCATCNCAGGAGGCTCCCATGCTCGACAGCAATCATTTCTNGCTCTTGGCGACGGCGTTAGGCTCGGGCGTTTTCTGGCTCGTGGCCTACATCCTCATCATCTACCGCGGCTTCAAGGACAAGTCCTACGGCATGCCGGTGGTGGCCTTCATCGGCAATATCGCCTGGGAGTTCATCTTCGGCCTGGGCATCGAGCGCGGCTGCGCCGCCAGCTGGTCGTCGTGCCCGGCGGCCATCATCCAGGCTCGCAACTTCCTCTGGCTGCTGTTCGANTTCGTCATCCTCTATACGATCCTNAAGTTCGGCCGCCGCTACTTCGAGGGCTTCCTCTACAAGTACTTCAACGCCATCGTCATCGGCGGCATCGTCGTGGCCGGGCTGCTCATCTACGCCATCGTGCAGGAGTTCTGGATNAAGAACATCTGGGGCGTGGTCATCAACGGNAGCACGCCGGAGTTCCTGCCGCTGACCCTGCAGGGCGGCAGCTACTACACCGGCTTCGCGCTCAACTTCATGATGTCGATCCTCTTCGTCTTCATGNTCTACCGNCGCGGCAACGTCGACGGCCAGTCAGTCTACATCGCCATCAGCAAGTGGCTAGGGACGGTGGCGGCCTATGGCTTCATGCTGGCCGACGGCATCCAGACGCCGGTGGTCAACATCCTCTACGCGGTGGTGTTCGTCTTCGACGTGCTCTACATCAAGATGGTCTATGACAAGTGCAAGGCCCAGGGAATCGACCCCTGGCGCCGGGCGTAAGAATAGGAATCCACAGATTACACAGATTTCACAGATTTTTTCTTTAATCTGCGAAATCTGTGGATTCTCCTCACCGCTACTGCTGCAGCCGGATCCATTCGCCGTTTTCATAGACGCTGACTCCGCCGCCGTAGGACGAGACGAACACCCGCCCGGCCTCGTCGCGTACATTTACAATCGCGGTGATGTCCACGCCCAGAGCGTCATTCGGCTCGGCTATCACGTCCCATGTGTTACCGTAGTCGAAGGAGCGTAGCACGGTACCGTCTTCCTGGCCTACCCATAGCGAGCCGTCCTCGAAAAAGGCGATGGCGGTAACCCAGTCGGTAATTTCAGGTACCTGCCANCGCTCCCACGAGTCGGTTTCCGGCACGTAGATCAGCAGTCTGCGATATCCGGCGGCGGCCCAGATATTGCCCTGGTCATCCTGAACCAGTCCGCGAACCCGCGTGTCTACGTTCTCTTCAGTCCCGCCGACGCCCTCCTCCGGACCCCAATGCGTCCACTTTTCGCCGTCCCAACGCAGCAGCCCGTCGGCGATCAAGCCGAGCCATAAGTTGCCGTCAAAATCGCGCAGGATCGACCAGACGGCCGGATCGATGCCCTCGGCCTTTGGTTCGTCCAGCGACAGGGCGTTGTAATCCCAGGTCTCGCCGTCGAACCAGCTCAGGGGCGATTCGAAGGCCGTGTTTCCGCCGGCCCATACGCCATCCTCCTCAGTCATCAACGCCCGAACCACCCCCATGCCCAAGTCGCTATCGCGGTCGTAGTACTCGAGGAGGCGGATGCCCCCGCCCGTCGGTTCGACGTGGCTCACCCCGCCGCCGCCAACCCACATCGAGCCATCTTCCGCGACGGCGATGGTCTGATTGGCAGGTTCGGGAAAGCCATACGCGTCCCCGGGAATCGTGATAGCCTCGCCCTCGCTCGACCAGTTCACCAGCCCCGCCTCCGTCGCTGCCCATACCTCCCCATCGGCCACGGCCAGGTCATTGACCAGCAGCGCATCGCCGCCGGGCACGACGAGACCGGTCTCGGTCGCGACGTATTCCTGCGCGGCGCTTTCGAACGGCCCCCAATCGAGGATGCTGGCCACCAGCACCACGAGAATCACNAGCAGGGCCGCGCNNCCGAGCAGCAGCCAGAGCCGGTTCGGCGGCGCCGCCCTCCCCGGTGGGGCCGGTTCGCCCGCCGGCGCGGTGATCACAGGCCCGGGAGCCGCGNCCGCCGGCCACGTCNTGATCCGGTCCTGGATCTCTTCCCGCACCCACTCCAGCCGCTGGAACTTCCGCAGCCAGAAGTGGGTCAGGTCCACCGCGAATTGCACCTGCTCGTCGCCGGTAAGGATGTCCCGGGCGGCCAGGGATTTCATCGCCCGGGCGGTTTCGTTGGGCGGCAGGCTGACGCCCAACCGCGACCATGCCTCGGCCGCCGCCGCTCGNCCCACCGGCCGGTTGCGCTCGCCCATCGCCGCCGCCAGCCCGGCCATCACCGCCTTCTCCTCGGCCGATGACTCCTCCCAGGTGTGCTTCAGCACCGCCAGCCCGCGCTCGACAACCTCGTCAATGACCGCCTCCACGTCACTGGCCCCGACGCTTGGGCCGCCCTTTTGCTGCCAGCGGCTAAAGAGGCTGTGGCACAGCAATTGGGTGAAGTAGGGATGGCAGGCTGAGATCTCCAGGATGCGCTCCAGCGCCGCCGGCTCCACCCGGTAGTAGGGTTGGACCGGCTCGATAACCAGCCCGGCGGCCGATTCGCGGTCGAGGAAGGAGATCTTTTTGTAGAGGGCCACGTTGAACAGGAAGGCGTACTCCTTTTCCATTTGCTCCAGTCCGCTGCCGATGGAAAAGAGGAAATTCAACCGGTCGTAGTGCTGCATCAGGTGGCGCAGATATTCGAAGATGCTCTTGTCCAGTTTGCCGGCCGTCACCTGCTCCTGAAGCCGGACGGCCTCATCGATCATCAGCAGGATGTGCCGATCGCCGATCGCCTTCCAGGCCTGGTCGAGGAAGTCATTGGCGAAGTAGCTGCGCGCGTCGGCGTCGAACGCCGCCCGGTCCAGCGCCGGCATGTCGATGGCGTGGTCGCGCCGCAGCACGCGACGAATCTGATTGGCCAGCTCCCACAGGAACGTCGCCTCGTTCTCCATGAACAGGCCGTGCAGATCGATGAAGATGCACAGGTAGCGCGGGTCCAGATGGCGGTGCATCTGGTAGAGGATCGACGTCTTGCCCGTTCGCCGCTGGCCGTAGAGGACGATCACCTGATCGCGGTGCAATCCCGTCAGGGTCTGGCGGATGAAATTGAAGATGTCTTCCCGCCCGAAAAACATCTCTTCGCCCGTGACGGGATTGCCGGCGATATAGGGGTTTATAATATCGTTCATCGTCTCCTCGTCAGTCCTGCGTCTGGCGGAGCAATTTGAGCGTCTGCGACGGGTCGCCGGTTTGTTCAAACAAGTCGAATAGCATCGACCGGTAGCCCGGGGCGACGCTGTCGAGCGCCGCGGCCAGCGCCTTGCGCCGGTCGGCCGGCAGTCGCGAAAGGTCGGCCGGCGCGGGTTCGCGGGCCGCCTCCCCGGCCGGCGACGGGCTGCCGGTCGCCATCTCGGCTGCGATCCAGTCTGCGAAGGCGCGGCTGAAAAGGGCGTAGCGACCGCCGCTCTCGGCCACGTAGCCCAGCCGGACGAGCCTGGCCAGATTTTGCCCGGCGCGGGGGTAGTGCTTCTCCAGCGCGGCCGCCTCGAAAAAGGGCCGGCCGCCCGTTGGCCGCGAGAGAAGGGCCAGCAGCAGCAGCGTGATTTGCCCGTGGCGGTCGGTCGTGCGCCAGAAGTGGGCCAGGTGGGGCGCCACCTCGGCGCTGAACGCGTTGAGCCAGGCGGCCCGCCGTCGCCCGGCGTCAGCGTAATCGGCGTGGGCGTCGAACAGGAAATGGCCGGCCGCCTGCAGGAAGAACGGGTGGCCGTCGGCGACCTCGCTCAGTGTGGCCATCTCTTCGTCGGTGAACTGGACGCCGGTCCCGGCCAGCAGCCCGGCGATCATGCGCCCGGCCTCGGCCTCGCTGAACAGCCGCACGTTGATGTTGGCAAATATATTGAAGAACGGCGACGAGCGGACGGCCTGGGAGTGGGTCAGCTCGATCAGCTCGTGCCGGCTGGACGTGACCAGCGACAGGCTGTGCTGGATGGCCAGGCTGCGCAGGCCGTAGAAGAAGCCGGGGTCGAAATTGGGGTTGCCGGTGACGTTCTCGAATTCATCGAGCAAGAAGACGACGTGGTTGCCAAGCCGGTCGACGGCGTCGAACAGGTCGGCCAGGCTGAAGTTGTCGAATGACCCGGCGTCGAGTATCGTCCGGCTCAGCCGGGCCAGCTCGCCTTCGCCGCACTGGCGGGCCATTTGCGACAACAATCGCTGCCACAGCCGCGCCGGCGTCGTTTGCTCGTCCACCATTTGCAGGTCAACGTAGACGAAGATCGACTGCTGGGGATCCATGCCAAAGCGGCGGCGGACGTCGGGGTGGGCCAGGTAATTCAGAAGCGAGGACTTGCCGATGCGGCGGCCGCCGACGATGGAACTCGACTCGCCCTCGGCGTTGCGCAACCGGTTGAAGACCTGCTCCACCTCGCGGCCGCGGCCGAAAAAGCGGTCGGGGTCGGAGATGGGGTTGCCGTAGGTGAACGGGTTGGCCCCCGGCGGGGGAATGGCGGTCGGGGCCGGGCGCAGGGATGGCGTGACGGGCGCGGCCGCGGGCAGGGGGGCGGGCGGGGCCACCGGCGGGGCGACCGGCGCGCCGGCCACGTCCGGCCAGTTGGCGTTCGGCCGCGTCTGCCGGCCCGCGCCAACGAGCTCCGCCAGGCGCCCTTCGCGCCACATTGCGGCGACCAGCTCGCGGGCCTTGTCGCCTTTGGTCGGGCCGGGCAGCATCTCGTAATCCAGGCCGAGGTCAAAAGCCAGCGTCTTGAGCTCGCTTTCGTTGAAATAGGCGCTGAGCAATTGGCGAAGCTGGCTCAGTTCGGACACGCGCCGACTCCTGCTGCGATAATGGCTTCCCCGTCGACTTTGTATTCAGTTATCGAAGTGCTGCTTGCCCGCGCGCCGCACCCGCAGCCGGCAAGCAACTGACATTTTACTCGATCTGCGCCATAAGCGAAACTCGACTTTTTTAGGCAAAAAAAATCCACAGATTACACCGATGACACAGATTATTCCTCTTCATCTGTGAAATCTGTGAAATCTGTGGATTCTTCTTTTTCAACTCTGTAACGCTGCCAGCGTCTGCTCCCGCTCGTGGGGCATAGCCAGCGCGTCGGCCTGGGCCAGACTCTTGTTATACAGCTGCTCGGCCTTCTTGTGGTCGCCGGCCAGCGCCGCCGCCCGCCCGGCGGCCCGCGCCGCCCGCGGCCGCCCGAAGGCATAAGTGCGGGCGAACCCGGCCAGCGCCTTCAGCGCCGCGCGGGTCTCATCCTCCGTCGCCTCGCCCCGCTCCCACAGGGCCAGGCAGACCTCGGCCGGCGTGGCGAAGATGTCCAGCAGGTCGAACTTGAACCGCGCCCGACCGATGGCCGCCAGGGTCTCGCGAGCCTCGGCCGCGGCCCGCGCCGTGTCCCCCTCGCGTAGCGCCACGGCCGCCCCGGCAGCGTGCCACAGTCGCTCCTCCATCGGCACCATCTCCGGGTTGGCGGCGACCAGCTCCTCGATGGTGGTCAGGCAGTTGCGCGCCGCCGTCAGATCGTCGAGGGACAGGAAGTTGAACCCCTGACCACCGCGGCCGCGCACCTGGGGGCGTGTGTCGCGGCTGCGGGCGGCCACTTCGTACAGCTCGGCCCACAGATCTCGGGCGCGGCGCAACTGGCCGCGGCTCTGGGCCACTTGCGGCCATAGCCACGCCGCCACGCCCCAGCGCCGCCAATCGCCCAGTTGGGAGTAGATGTCCAGCGCCTCGGTGATCTCCTTCTCGGCCCGATCCCAGTTGCCTACCCAGACGCTGTGGGATGAGAGCGAGATACGACTCCAGGCTCGCGCCGGCAGGTCGTCGATCTTTGGTTCCAGGTCGAGGGCGCGGGCGCGGTAGCCGTCGGCCGCGCCGTTGAGCGACACCGTGCCCAGCGTGGCGCACATGTTGGCGTAACCGCGCATCAGCTCTGGCGACGGGCCGGCCTTCTCGGCCAGGTTAAAGGCCCGCATCGTGCATTGGAACGAGGTGAGGAAATCGCCCAGGTTGTAGTAGATCTCCGCCAGCCCTTCCATGCCGCGCGACGCCTCCAGCAACACCTCGCGCTCGTCCTCGCGCGCCCGGCCCACCAGTTTCCCGGGCAGCAGCCTGTGGCCCACCTGTCGCGCAAATTCGACGCCCAGGCGCGCGCCACGGCGAGCGGTTGACGCGGGGATTTGCTGGCCCAGCAGCGCCAGCCCGTTGCGGTAATCGTCAATGCTGACTTCAACCAGCGTCAGCCGGTAGCGGGCCTCGCCCATCAGGCGCAGCCAGCGCGCGCGGCGCACCGGGGCGACGCTCGCCCCGCTCAGCTCCAGCGCCTGCTCGAAGAAGCGGATCGCCTCGCGATTGGCGAAGTCGCGGAAGGCGTTTTCCCCGGCCTTTTCGAAGTAGTCGATGGCCTTGGCCGCCTCGCCGGCCAGTCGCCAGTGGTGGGCCAACAGCGCGAAGTTGCGGGACTGCTCCCCCTCGGCCGCATCCTCATACCACACGCCCGTTTTGCGGTGCAACTCGCGCCGCTGGGCGGTGGTCATCAGGCTGTAGACGACCTCCTGCGTGACGATGTGCTTGAAGATGTAGGCCAGGTTCGGCTCCGGCGCTTCCTGCGGCGTGATGTCGAGCCGCTCCAGCCGGACCAGGTCAGCGCGCAACTGGTTCTCGGCCTCTTGCACGGGATAGACGCCGGTGAGCACGCGCAGGGCGAAGATGCGGCCGATGACGCTGGCGACCTTGACCGTGAGCTGCTGCGAGGCCGACAGCCGGGCGACGCGGCTGGTGATGACGCCCTGGATGGTCGTGGGAAAGTCGAGCGCTTCCAGATCGGCCCCCGGCGAGACGCGAGCCTGCCCGCCGGACACGCGCAGCAGCCCGGCGTCGCGCAGGGCGTAGGCCAGCTCCTCGCTGAAAAACGGGTGGCCCTC
>JAACJX010000514.1:0-3079 GCA_014237545.1 Ardenticatenia bacterium
AAGATGGCCAGCAACAGCAGCGCGGCCAGCGCCAGCGGTATCGTCAGCGACGGCCACAACGACCCCAGCCCGGCCCCGAGCCACACGACCACGGCCGCCGGCAGCCCATAGACAATCGACAGGATCAACGACACTAATCCTCCACCGCTTGTGATCATCCGCCGGGGGTCCGTCCAGCTCAGGTTGGCGTAGCGGAAGCCGATCGAAATATTAGTGGCCAGCAGGCCCACGCCGATGATCACCCCGGCGACCAGCGCGTAGGGCAGCCAGGCCAGGCTATAGCGCACGAAGAACCACGAGCCGATCATCACCAGGACAAACAGCGCAACGTAGGGCCAGAACATGCTCCACAGCTTGGCTGTCCATACCTCTCGCGGCGAGACCGGCGCGGACTTGAGCAGGCCAAACGCGCCACCCTCCAGCGCCAGGGCATTGGTGGCAATATTGGACAGGAATACGTAGCCGACAAACAGCGCCCAGCCGGCCATGAGCGCGCCGGGGCTGAAAGCGGCCAGGAATAAACCCACCGCTCCACTGGTAGGTATATCCCCTTGCGAAGCCAGCGTCAGCATGCTCTGGTCACCTCCGCTACCGCCGCGGAAGATAGCCAGACCACCCACGACAACGGCGATCAAACCGCTACCCAGCAAGTTCACCAGCTGGCGCGGGTCGCGCACGCGCATCAACCAATCCTTTCCGGCAATGGCCAGCGCCAGCGACCTGTTGCCGAAGAATCCCTGCGACGACTCCAGCCCCCGCCGCTTGCCGCCGGCGCTTTGCGTCTTCAGCCAGCCGGACAGATAGAGCCGGTCGCCGGTGAGGACGATCAGGGCAAACAAGCCCAGCGTCGTCAGCACATAGGCGGCGATGCCGAGGAGGCCGGTTGCGTCCACCTGACCGGCGTCGAGGGCCATAAGACCCCGGCCGGCCCAAAAAGTCGGCAGCGGTATCCGTTCCAGGGTATTGACCAGAGAGGACAGGGTATCGGCCGAGACGGAGTTGACCATCGCTTCCGGATCGTCATTGATGAACAGACGCGGCAACTGGAACAAGAGCGCAATGGCGATGCCGATGAAGGCATAGGCCGCGGCCAGCATCTCGTTGACCCGCTTCACCGGCAGCCAGCGCACGAGTAGCATGGCGATCACCGCGCCCACGGACAGGCCGAACAGCGGGGCCAGCAACAGAAAAATCGCGCCCAGGATGTAATACACCGGCCCCGCCCCCACGCCGATGCCATAGGCCACGAGCGCCGGCGCNGCAATGACGACGAGCAGCAAAAGCGACGACGGCAGGCGGCTGAGGAGCTTGGCTACCATCACCGAACGCGTATGCACNGGCGCGACCATCAGCCGGTCCAGATCGCCGCTAAGGAAAAGCGAACGGACGGCCTGGTTCAGGCCGGTAACCAGCACGCCGAAAAGGACAAAGGTCAGCATCAGGCCGGGCACGATGCCCGGCGGGATGGGAAACGGCGAATCGGGCCGGACCAGAAGCGACGACACGTAGCCCACCACAGCGGCCATCGCCCCGATAAACAGGATGCCGATAATACCCAGAANGAAGCCCAGGATCCGCAACTTCGACTGTCCGGTCACTTCGCGCCGGTCCAGCTTCATGTACAGGCTCATGAGCAGGAGGGTGTCATTCACCATCTTCCAACTCCTTCACCATATCGTCTACGTCGCGGCCGCCGGTCAGCTCCAGGAAGATGTCTTCTAGCGANTGGTCGCCGCGCATGCGGCGCAGTTCCTCCACGCGGGCGTCGGCCACGATGCTGCCTTTGTTGATGATGATCACCCGGTCGCACATCGTCTGGGCAATCTCCAGGATGTGGGTNGANAAGAANATGGTNCCGCCGCCGTNGCGATGGCGGATCATCAGGTCCTTGATNAGNCGGGCCGAGCGCGGGTCCANNCCGACCGTCGGCTCGTCCATGAANACGATNTGCGGNTCGTGGAGNAANGCGCCGATGATNGCCACNTTCTGCTGCATGCCNTGGCTGAATGTGTCGAGATAATTGCCGGCGACGTCGGTCAAGTCGAATATATCAAGCATCGGCCGGATGCGCTCCTCCACCTTCTCCGCGGGCACTTTGTACAACTGGCCAACGAAGCGCAGATACTCCTGCGCCTTCAGCTTGCCATAGAGGTTAGGCGTGTCGGGCACATAGCCGATGCGGGCTTTGGCCTCCATCGGCGAGGTCATCATGTCGAACCCAGCCACACGCGCCGTCCCGGACGATGGCGCCAGCAGTCCGGTGAGCATCTTGATCGTGGTGGTCTTGCCGGCCCCGTTCGGGCCGAGGAAACCGACGATCTCACCGGGGGCGAGATAGAAGCTGGCGTCGTCGACGGCGACAAATTCGCCGAAGGCGCGCGTGAGGTTGTGGGCTTCGAGTATAGGTGTGGACATTGGCGTCTCCATTGGGGGGTCTGTCCTGATGATTATACCTTTATCGTCACCGTTTGGGAACAACGAGCGCGCCGCCGGCCGACGTACCACTTAACAACAATCCATTGATCCCTGAACAATTTCTGAACATTCGAACGCTATCCTCTGCTTGTATGTTGGAGGTCAGCATGAAACATTCGACAAGAACAAACAAGACCAATCCGGTCAAGGTCAATTTNCTGGTNGACCTGGTCATCTTCATCGCCTTTCTAATCGCCCTGGACCCGAGGGGGACGGGNCTGGCGATCCATGAATGGCTGGGCATCGCCTTCGGCGCGTCCGTGGTCGCCCACCTGCTGCTCCACTGGAAGTGGATCGTCGCCTCGACACGCCGCTTCCTTGGCCGGCTGCCGCGAGCAACGCGTCTGAACTACCTGCTCAACACGCTGCTATTTGTCACCCTGACCGTTATCGTCTACAGCGGTCTGATGATCTCGCAAGTGGCGCTGCCGGCCCTGGGGCTTAGCCTGGGCGAGGGCTTCTCGTGGCGGTTCCTGCACGCGCAGGCCAGCGATCTGTCTCTCATCCTCATCGGCCTGCACGTCGCCCTGCATTGGAAATGGATCCTCACGACCACCAGGCGGTACGCGCTCGCCCCGCTCGTCTCGCGGCGGTCGCGCTTGAA
>JAACJX010000514.1:3084-10099 GCA_014237545.1 Ardenticatenia bacterium
CGATCCCGGNAACCGCGGCGGCCGAACTNAAAACGGACGAGGTGGGGGCATGAAAACCGTCGCGAGAATTGTGATGATTCTACTCGCCGCACTGGTCGTTGTCGCCGCGACCAGCGTCCTGATCAACAACGGAGTTATTGGCGCCCAGGGGGTTGGCGGTCGCGAGGGCGAGCGACCGGCTCTTGGTGAGTTCGACGACGATAGCCATAGCCATGGGATCGGCCGGTCGCCGGCCGGCGGATTCGGCGAGCACGATGGCGGCCGCGACGGAGCGGTAGGTTCTTTCCTACCCGGCCTGCTCAAAAACCTGACCGTCATCGCGGCGATCGTCGCCCTCGTTGTCCTGTCACAGAAGATNNGGTCAAGCCTCAGCCAGCGGCGGGCGAAAANTCCCGGCGATGGCGGTGATTTGCCACTGGTTGAGAAAGCTCCCCCGGGCGATATGTAACGTGAGACCTGATCAGCAGGTATAGGAGAAACGNGCCCGATCCAATGGCCAACNTGCCGGTGGGTCGGGCGTTTTCATTTGACGCGCCTGCAACCCAACGTTATCCTGAGACACAGATCATGGACCCTTCTGAATACCGCACCATCTACGCCGTCGAGGACCGCCACTGGTGGTACACCGGTATGCGCCGCATCACTCTGGCCGTGCTCGACGAGACCTACGGCGGCCGGGCCGATCTGGACATCCTCGACGCCGGCAGCGGCACGGGCGCGGCCATGGGCTATCTCGCCCGCTACGGCCGCGTGACGGGCATTGACTTCTCGGCGCTGGCCCTCGGGTTCTGCCGCGAGCGCGCCCTGANACGGCTCAGCCAGGCCTCGGTCACCGCCCTGCCCTTCGCCGCGTCTGCCTTTGACCTGATCACCTCGTTCGACGTCCTCTACCACCGCGCCGTGGGCGACTACNGCGAGGCGTTGCGCGAGTTCTACCGCGTGCTCCGCCCCGGCGGCCGCCTGCTGCTACGCCTGCCCGCCTATGACCGGCTGCGCGGCCACCACGATGCCGTCATCCACACCGCCCGACGATTCACGACCGGCGAACTTGATGTTTCTCTACACGAAATCGGGTACGATGTCGAAAGGCTGACCTACGCCAACACCCTCCTCTTCCCGGCGGCGCTGGTCAAGCGACTGGCCGAGCCACTGATNCCGGCCGGCGGACCGCACCAGTCGGACATCTCGCCCAACCCGCCGTGGCTCGACAAGGGGTTGGNGGCATTCTTGGCCGCGGAAGCGCGCTGGCTGCGGCGGCGCGACCTGCCCTTCGGACTGACGACCGTCGCCCTGGCCCGCAAGCCCGGTTAGAGGGCGATCAGCACCACTGCCGCCAGGGCCAACGCCACACCCACGGTCTGCCGGGGAGAGAGCCNCTCCTTTAGCACCAGCCAGGCCAGCAGCGCCGTGACCGCCGGATAGAGCGAGCTGAGCACCGCGGCCACGTCGAGGCGGCCGAGTTGCGAAGCAAGGGTGAAGAGGCTGTAGCCGCCCATGTCTCCGAACGCCGAGAGGATGGCCCACGACCACGGGAACCCCGCCGTCCCTGACGCCGACGACGCGCGTCGCCCCGTTGCCAGCACGACCAGCGATAGCAGCATGATCGACACCAGCCGCGAGGTCGCCAGCGGCCAGATGAAGCCGCCCGCGGGATCGGCGCGGCCGAGGATGGTCAGGTAGATCCCAAACCCCAGCCCGGCCAGCAGGGGCATCCAGATGTCGGGCAGATGGACGGGCTCGCCGCTGGTCGGGCGAGCGATGAGCCACAAGGCCGCCAGCGCCAGGCCAAAACCGGCCAGTNGCACCGCGCCGGGCAGGNCCTCGGTCAGCAAGCCCACGAGCAGTGGGATGCCCCCGGACGCCAGGGCCGTCAGCGGCGCGGCCACGCCCATTTTGCCCCGCGCCATACTCAGGTAGAAGAGCGGCACGGCCACCGCCCCGGCCAANCCACCCGCGGCNTAGAGAAGCANCTCTTCGGCCGACGGCGGCGCCCCGCCCCACGCCANCCCCAGCAGGATCAGGATCGACGTGCCGATGAGCTGTGAGACCAGGACGACGCGCAACACCGGCGCGCGCCGGCTGGCCAACCCACCGCTGAAATCGCCCACGCCCCACGAAANAGAGGCCGCCAACCCGGCCACGATAACGCTCCATNCCATTCGCTGAAGAGTAACACGCATCTATTCGGTCGTCGCGTTCCGCTNTATTAGAAACGGAGTTTTTTCTGGAAAACTCCGTTTCTAAATGGTATGAGATGTTGTATCCCTATATCACCGGCATATTTCGCTACCATCTAATTGGCNNTATAATGACAACAATGGTGCTAACCCTGACCGACCACGGCTTGTACTGCGCCGCCGGCGACTTCTTCATCGATCCCTGGCGGCCGGTAGAACGCGCCGTCATCACCCACGCCCACGCCGACCACGCCCGCTACGGCTCGGCCGCCTACCTGTGCGCCGCGGCCGGAGCCGGCGTGCTGCGCCTGCGGGTCGGGCAGGAGTCCGCTATCGAGGGGCTGCCCTTTGGCGAGGCACGAACCATCAACGGCGCCCGNGTCTCCTTCCATCCGGCTGGTCACATCCTCGGATCGGCCCAGGTGCGCGTCGAGGTCGGCGGCGATACGTGGGTCGTCAGCGGTGACTACAAGACCGATCCCGACCCGACNTGCGCCCCGTTCGAAGCCGTGCCGTGCGACACTTTCATCACCGAGGCCACCTTCGGNCTGCCGATCTACCGCTGGCCGGCCCAGGCCGAGGTGTTCGCCGAAATCAACGCCTGGTGGCGGGCGAATCAGGCTTCGGGCCGGGCCAGCATCCTCTTCGCCTACGCCCTGGGCAAGGCACAGCGCGTCCTGGCCGGTGTCGACCCGTCGATCGGCCCGATCTTCGTCCACGGCTCGGTCGCCCGGTTGAATGCGCCCTACCACACCGCCGGGGTTCCGCTGCCCGAATGGAGCTACGTCGGCGACGCGCCGCCCGGCACCAACTGGTCGCAGGCGCTCATCGTCGCCCCGCCATCGGCCCAGGGCACGCCNTGGCTGCGCCGGTTCGGCGATCAGTCGGCCGCCTTCGCGTCGGGCTGGATGCGCGTGCGCGGCCGTCGCCGGCGGCGCTCGGTCGATCGCGGCTTCGTACTGTCCGACCACGTCGACTGGCCGGGNTTGATGGGTGCCATCAACGCCACCGGCGCAAGTCGAGTGCTGGTCACCCACGGCTACACGGCCGTCGTCGCGCGCTATTTGCGCGAGCGCGGCTTGGACGCCTACGAGCTGGAAACNCCCTACGCCGGGGAGCAGACCGACGACGACGATCCCAACCTGATCGAGGCGGGCGAGGAATGAGGCGTTTCACCGAGCTTTACCACGCGCTGGATGCCACGACGCGCACCAACGAAAAAGTTGCCGCCATGCGCAACTACTTCACCGGCGCGCCGCNGGCCGACGCGGCCTGGGCGGTCTACTTTCTGAGCGGCCGGCGGCCCAAGCGTCTACTGTCGGCTCTGTTGCTGCGGCGCTGGGCGGCCGAGGTCGCCGGTATCCCGGAGTGGCTTCAGGAAGAGTCCTACCACGCCGTGGGCGATTCGGCCGAAGCGGCGGCGCTGCTGCTGCCCGCCGCGCCGGCCGCGTCCGACCGGCCGCTGCACGAATGGGTGGAGCGTGTTATCTTCTCGCTACGCGAACTGGACGAAGAGAGCCAGCGCGCCGCCGTTATCGCCGCCTGGCAGGAATTGGACGATCCTCAGCGCTACGTCTTCAACAAGCTCATCACCGGCGGCTTTCGCGTCGGCGTGTCCCAGCGGCTGCTGGTGCGGGCCTTGGCCGATGTTGCNTCGCAGCCAGACACGACCATCGCCCACCGGCTGATGGGCGCGTGGGAGCCAACACCGGATTTTTACGAAGCGTTGACCCATCCCGACGAGCAGGTGGGCGAAGACNCCGGCCGCCCTTACCCGTTCTTCCTGGCCTACGCGCTGGAAGCAGAGCCCGACTCGCTGGGCGACATTGACGAGTGGCAGGTAGAGTGGAAATGGGATGGCATCCGCGCCCAGCTCATCCGCCGCGCCGGGGAGATCTACCTCTGGTCGCGCGGCGAGGAGCTTGTGACCGACCGCTATCCCGAGGTCATCGCCGCGGCGGCNGANNTGCCCGACTGCGTTATCGACGGCGAATTGCTGGCCTGGGACATGACGGCGAACCACCCCCAACCGTTTGCCGCCCTGCAGCAGCGCATCGGCCGCAAGAACATCACCCGCAAGACGCTGGCCGATACACCGGTTATCCTGCTCGCTTATGATCTGCTGGAATGGGATGGCGCGGATTGGCGCGAGCGGCCGCTGGCCGAGCGACGCGCCCGCCTGGAAGAGGCCCTTGCCGCCGCCAACAGCCCCTGGTTGCCAATGTCGGAGATCGTCGCCGCTGACTCTTGGAGTGAACTAGCATCGCTACGCGAAAGTAGCCGCGAGCGCGGCGTCGAGGGGTTCATGTTGAAGCGCAAGACTTCCCCCTATCGCGTCGGCCGCAAGCGCGGCGACTGGTGGAAGTGGAAGGTTGATCCCTATACCATCGATGCCGTGCTTATCTACGCCCAACGCGGCAGCGGCCGCCGCGCCGGCCTCTACACCGACTACACCTTTGCCCTGTGGGACGACACCGTCAACGGCCGCGAGCTGGTCCCCTTCGCCAAGGCCTACAGCGGCCTGACCGACGCCGAGATCCGCGAGGTAGACCGCTTCGTTCGCGCCAACACNACCGAGCGCTTTGGCCCGGTGCGCAGCGTCAGGCCGGAGCTGGTGATGGAACTGGCCTTCGAGGCCATCCAGGAATCGAGCCGTCACAAGTCGGGCGTGGCCGTGCGCTTTCCGCGCATCCTGCGCTGGCGGCGGGATAAGCACGTGGATGAAGCTGATTCTCTTGATACCCTCCGCGGCTTGATCGTCTGACTCGCCCCGGGCTAGGGGCCGATATCTCCTACTTACGGCCGCTAATCTCCCTTTTCTCAGCCGCTATGCGGAAAAACTAATGGCGGCCGCCTTCATTTTTCTTATAATGAAGCAAGGAGCACCTTTCGTTCACCATCGCAGATTGCATTGAAGACAGACCGACATGAACCTCGCTCAGTTTTTCGAGAAGTATTCTCGTCTGATCATCATTGCCACGGCCTTATTGTTGCTTGGCCTGGCAACCATTATCGTCATCGATTCGCTACCTCCTCGTAACTTCACCATTTTGACCGGTCGTGAAGGCGGGGCCTACTATCAAACCGCCCTGCGCTACCAAGCCCTCGCCGCTGAGAGAGGTTTTCAGATAGACATTCGCCCGACCTCTGGCTCGGTCGAGACGTTGCGCCTTCTGGAATCGGGGGAAGCCGGAATTGGCTTTGTTCAAGGTGGCATCGCCCTCGAGGCCGATCCCAAAGTGCTTAGCACCCTGGCCAGCGTTTTCTACGAACCCGTTTGGGGAATTTACAACCCGACGCGGTTCGACGCGCCGCTGGTCGCGATTCCGCAATTGGAGGGCAAAGTTGTCGCTATACCTGAGGCGGGTAGCGGAGCGAATGTCCTGATTCTTAATATGGCGGCCGCCAATCGTCTGGATAAAGGCTTAATGGACATCCGCGAATTAACTGCTGAGGCCGCGGCCGCGGGCCTGCGCGACGGCTCAATAGATGCCGCCTTCTTTGTCCAGTCGCCCAAATCTGCGGTCATCCAGAGTTTGTTGGCCGACCGCACATTAGACCTGATGAGCTTCGGAAGGGCAGATGCCTATACAGCTCAGTTTCCCTATCTGACAACCCTAAGGTTGCCGGAGGGGGCACTCGATNTATATGACAACATCCCCAACGNGGATAAGATGCTTGTCTCCACGGCCGCCAANCTCATCGTGCGCAACGATTTTCATCCTGACCTNCTGCGCCTTATGACTATTGCTGTGGTGGAAGTGCATGAAGCCGGCGGCCTGTTCGAGAAGCGGTTCGAATTTCCCAATTTCGACCACGCCGACTTGCCAATCGGCCGCGAAGAAAGAGCTTACATGGATCGCATCCGCGGCGGCGAAAGCACGCTCGATAATTACCTGCCGTTCTGGGCCGCGGCTCTGGTCGACCGCTACATGCTCTTTGTTCTGCCCATCGCTCTTCTACTTTTACCCATGCTCAGTCGCAGCCCGATGCTCCTTTCCCTTTATAACAAACGCAAGATCACGCGCTGGTATCGAATCGTGCGCTCCATTGACCGGCAATTGATCACCATGGATTTTGCGCAAGTCGAGCAAGCGCTGGTCGACCTGGATAACATCGAACAACAGCTGCAAGAAAATGTCGTCGTCTCCGAAACTTTTATGGCCGATTACTACGACCTGAGGGGACACATCGACCTGGTGCAGGCGCGGCTGATCAAGCGTCGCAACGCCCTATCCGTGACAACCTGAGAGTGTCGGTAAACCTGCTTGCAGGAATTTCAGCAATCAAGTCCACTTACTATCGGCGCGACTACCACGTTGGGTTCANCTCCTAACGAACCCGACCACCAANAAAACAANCAACGAATGNGCCCGGNTGNAAACGTCATATCTTGATATTTTGGCGTATTTACCACGGAGAAAAGGCCATGCTATACTATCTCTCGCGGGCTCAACGGAGATCNAACCATGTCCTGNCCCCACTGCGGCACAANCAACCGGGACNGCGCAGCNTTCTGTCGGCANTGCGGCCNCCTGCTGCGAGANGCCTGNCCNCGCTGCGCTGCNNCCGCCGCCCCTGACGCCAACTTCTGCGACGCNTGTGGCTGCCCGCTTGGCCNCCGCGCCTGGACAGGCACTAGTGGCCGGCAACCGACCGCCGGCCGCCGCCGGCCAACNGCCGCANCCCTCAGGAGCCAATCTCCCGGTCTCCCCTGCGCCCTTTCTGCCCAGCTCCCAAGCTCAAGATCCAGATCCATCCTTCCCCCTCGACCGCTTCATCCCTCGCGAGCTGCTTGGCAAGCTGACCGCCGCGCGCGGGACGACGGCCGAGCGCCG
>JAACJX010000345.1 GCA_014237545.1 Ardenticatenia bacterium
TTTCATGGACCACACAAAACCGACTGAAATCGGTTGCTCCCTGTGTCGGAAACCGGTTGCATTGAGTCGTGCCAATTGAAACCGGCTTGGTAATTCAGAGGCAGATTGAATAATGCCGTTGCTTCCGGCGGTGGAAAACACTGTGTATCCCCGCACCGATGGATTGCCGAGAGGGCTCAGGCCATCACGACATAATCAGTATGGGGCGGGTCGGGAAAAGCCAGATAAGACTTGAATTCGGCGAAGAGCGCGGCGTTGGCCACACCTCTCCTACCGCGTGACGCGCAGGCAGCGGAGGGTCGTCCATTCCTCGTCGCCGTCATCATACTTTACATGGAGCTTTTCGCCCGCGATTTGCGTGACCTGTCCCGGATAGTAATAGCGGCCGTCTTTCCAGCGACAGTAGACGCGATCCCCAGGCTCGATGTCGACGGCCAGCAACCGTTCGGCCGTCGTCCATTCCTTGTCGCCGTCGTCAAAATGGACGTAGACGCGCTCGCCATCCACTTCCCGAACCATCGCCGGGTACCAGTAGTCGTCATGCGTCCAGTTCGCCANGACGCGGTCGCCGATGTTCCAATGCATGAAATTCTCCTCTCAGGTCTGAATCGATCGCCACCTCGAGTATAGCCCCGGCCATTCATCCAACAAATTGGGTTCCTGGAGCATCCCTCTGGCAGTTCCCAAAATTCCTAAATCCCTAGTCCTTTCCGCCCTCCCAAATGGGGTGTTCACCCCATGCCCGGCCCGGCCNATGGCGTTAGAATTNAGGGTGGGAGCTGATCATTACAACAAAACTCAATAGTCCTCATGTCGAGGGCGAGCGTTTGCGCGCCTGACTCGACCATATTGTTATTGCCCTGAATATCCCCTAGTAGGAAAGGAACCCATGTCGTTGGCTTTAGCCTCGTTGCTGGCGCTCGTCGCCATCATCGTGATTAGTTGCGTTTTTCCGCGGGTGAACCCCGGCCTGCTGGCCGTCATCGCCGCCGTCACTATCGGCACCATCCTGGCCGANATGCCCATCAAGGCCGTGCTGGCCGGCTTCCCGGCCGATTTGTTCCTGCTGCTCGTCGGTGTCTGCGCCGTGTTCGGCATCGCCCAGGAGAACGGCACNCTGCCGGCACTGGTGCAAAAGGTCGTGCCGCTGATCCGCGGCCGGGCCGTGCTGGTGCCGGTGCTGCTGTTCCTGCTCAGCTTCGTGCTGTCGGCGCTGGGGCCGGGCAACATCGCCGCCGTGGCCCTGCTGGCGACCATCGCCATGACCATGGCCGCCCGCTACGAAATCTCGCCCCTGCTCATCGCCATCATCGTCGTCACCGGGGCCAACGCCGGGGCNTTCTCCCCCTTCGCGCCNACGGGCGTCATCGCCNNCGGCCTGATGGAAGANATCGGCCTCGACAGCNGCACCCTGTCGTGGGTGGTCTTCGCCGCCGCGGCCGTGCTGCANTCGCTGACCGCCCTCGGCGCGTACCTGATCTTCCTGGCCCGCCGCCGCCGGCGGGAAGTCGTCGCCGCCCATGCCGCCCANGCNGCCANGCCNCCGNCNCGNCCNAAGAACGNGCCGGCCCCGTCGGGCGTGGTGCTGGCCGGGTCGGGGCTGCTGCTGGCCAACACCGGCCTGGGCGCGGGCAGCCCGACCTTGCTGCCGNCCCGNGCCGCCGGCCNNCTGACCGCCCCCGAACCGCCGCCGGCCGGCCTGACCCGCCGCCAGTGGGAGACCATCGCCCTCATCGGCCTGATGATCGCCGGCGTGCTCTTCTTCGACGCGCCGCTGGTGCTGATGGCTTTCATCGTCGTGGCCGTCATGACCTTTGCCAACCTGGGCGACCTGGAGCAGGTGATGCGCGACCTGCCGTGGGGGACGATCCTGATGGTGACGGGTATCGCCGTGCTCATCGGCCTGATGGAGAAGACCGGCGGGCTCGACCTGGCGACGACGCTCATCGCCTCGGTGACCCGGCCGGAGTTCATCAACGCCGCGCTGGCGTTCATCACCGGCGTCGTGTCGGCCTACAGCTCGTCGTCGGGCGTGGTCATGCCGGCGTTCATCCCGCTGGTGCCCAGCCTGGCGGAGAAGATGGGCATCGTCGAAGAGACCGTGCGCATGGTCATCTCCGTCTGCGTCGGCTCGCACATGGTCGACGTCAGCCCGCTGTCGACGCTGGGGGCGCTGGCCCTGGCGGCCATCCCGCTCAAGGCCCAGCGCGACCGCGCCTTTCGCGGCTTGCTCATCTGGGGCATGAGCATGGCCGTCGTGGGGGCAGTGCTGGCGTTTCTATTCCTTGATTTGCTGTAAGTAAGTTGACGGCGATTGTAGAACCTAACGCCAGGACGCCAGATTTGTTGGGAGCATTAAAACCGGGTTTTTTTTAAACCCGGTTTTTTTATGGCCCAACTTTTCCTGCCCGCCCCCTTCTCCCCAAGGTTCACAACTTCCACACACCCTCTTCCCCATTCCTTCAACACCGGCCNCTAGACTACAAATATATCGGGCACGACACGGTGTACCCGCCAAGAGGAAAATGAAATGTTAACCACAATCGCATCAACCATCAGTTTGGCCATACTGGCCATCTCGGCCGTTTTCGCGCAGCCCGTCGCGCCGGCGGNCGAGCTATCACCCGAAGAAGCGGCCGACCTGGCCTACATGCGCGAGGAAGAGAAAGTCGCCCAGGACGTCTACCTGGCGTTCTATGACCAGTGGGGNNTGCCCGTCTTCCGCAACATCGCCGCGGCCGAGGCGACCCACATGNCCGCCGTCGGCACGCTGCTCGACCGCTACGGCCTGTCCGATCCGGCGTCGGGCAACCCGGCCGGCGTCTTTGACGACCCCGAGTTGCAGGCGCTTTACGACGATCTGGTGGCACAGGGCAGCGAATCACTGGCCGCCGCATTGTCGGTGGGCACGATCATCGAGGAAGTGGATATCCTCGACCTCCAGGAGAGCATCGCCCGCACGAACAAGGCCGACATCAAGCTCGTTTACCAGAACTTGCTGCGTGGCTCAGGAAACCACCTGCGGGCCTTTGCCGGTCAGTGGGAACGCGTGACCGGCCACACCTTCGCCCCGCAGTATCTGGACCAGGCTGCCTATGAGGCCATCATGGCCGGGCAGAGCGGCAACGGCAATGGCGTGGGTGGCGCGGGTGGCGCGGGTCGTGGCGGCCAGGGCAGGCAAGGGGGACAAGGCGGNCGTGGCGGCCGCGGCGGCCGGTAATCAGTAGCGCGGGAGCATCGGTCAGCTCCCATGTTCACTCTCTGTAAAAGAGCGCGCCCCGCGGCGCGCTCTTTTTAGTTGTGATGGAAGATGAGGGCTTTGGCTGATAATTAGTCGCAAGGCACCAGCCGCAGCGTGGTAGACCGCACCTCGGCGGTCAGCATCGGCGGCAAGTATTGCGGGTAGCGGCCATACTTGTCCCGGTAGGCGGCGTCGATCCGGTCGTTGATTCCGGAGTCGGCCACTTCCTCGAAGGTGACGTCGCGTTCGACACCGGCGGCCGACACGCGCCCCCGGCGGCNCGCCCACGCCGCGCGGAACCAGGCACCGCCGGGGCCGCGGTAGGAGCGCACGTACAGCTCATCGCCAGCCTGCACGACCCAGATCGTCACAGGCTTGCGCGGCGCGCCGTCGGGACGCAGCGGGGCGATCTCCAGTTCTTNCGCGTTGCCGATCCGATTGAGTTCATCGCTTGTCCACGTCGTCATTGGCCTGATCCCTGCGCCGGGGTAGCGGGCTGATATTGCTCGTCGCTGACGTGCTCCAGCCAATCGGCGGCGCGGCCGTCGAGTGATTCCTGGATGGCGATGTGGCTCACGGCCGTCGTGGGCGCGGCCCCGTGCCAGTGCTTCTCGCCAGGCGCGATCGATACCACGTCGCCGGGGCGGATCTCCTCGATCGGCCCGCCCCAGCGCTGGACGCGGCCGCAGCCGGCGGTGACGACCAGCCGCTGGCCCAGGGGGTGGGTGTGCCAGGCCGTCCGCGCCCCCGGCTCGAAGGTGACCAGCGCCGCGCTGGTGCGGGCCGGCTCGGCGGCGTCGAACAGCGGGTCGACCCGCACAGCGCCGGTGAAATAGTCTGTTGGCCCTTTGGCCGACGGCCGCGNACCGGTTCTCTGAATGTCCATGATTGCGTGCTCCTTAATGAAGACTTGACAGGTGGGCGTTCAATACCTCGGTTTACCAATTAGCCTTGTCGCCCACCTGTCAGGTCTGGATGTGTCTGGCTCCTTAAAGACCGGTCATCTTCAACACCGCTTCGGGCAGCCGCGCCCCTTGCACCGCGATCCCGGCCGCGGCCCTGTCGATCGCGCTCAGGTCGTCCGCGGTGAGTTCGACGGCCGCGGCGCCGATGTTTTCTTCCAGGCGGTGCAGTTTCGTCGTGCCCGGAATGGGGACGATCCACGGCTTCTGGGCCAGCAGCCAGGCCAGGGCGATCTGGGCCGGGGTGGCTCCCTTCTCGTCCGCGACGTCAGTGAGCAGATCCACCAGCGCCTGGTTGGCGGCCCGGGCCTCCGGGGTGAAGCGCGGTGAAATGTTACGGAAATCGGTGCTATGGAAGGCCGTGGTCGCGTCGATTTTCCCGGTCAGGAATCCCGCGCCGAGCGGGCTGAAGGGCACGAAACCGATGCCGAGTTCTTCCAGCGCTGGCAGCACTTCGGCTTCCGGATCTCTCGTCCATAGCGAGTATTCGCTCTGGACGGCCGCCACGGGCTGCACGGCATGGGCGCGGCGGATGGTCTGCGCAGCCGCTTCCGACAGGCCGAAGTGCCTCACTTTGCCTTCCTGAATCAGATCCTTCACCGCCCCGGCGACGTCCTCGATGGGCACGTCGGGGTCGACGCGGTGCTGGTAGAACAAATCGATCACGTCTGTATTGAGCCGCCTGAGCGACGCCTCGGCCACCTCTTTAATATGATCGGGCCGGCAGTTGAGACCGGACCCCCGTTGCCCGCTCTCTGGTGCAATGTCAAAGCCGAATTTCGTGGCGATCACCACCTGGTCCCGGACGGGAGCCAGCGCTTCACCTACGAGTTCTTCGTTAACGAACGGACCATAAGCCTCCGCCGTATCGAAGAAGGTGACCCCCAGGTCCACGGCCGTCCGCATCAGGGCGATCATCTCCCGCTTGTCGGCCGCCGGGCCGTAGGCCGAGCTCATGCCCATGCAGCCCAGCCCCAAGGCCGACACTTCTAATCCGCTATCACCAAGTACGCGTTTTTGCATCGTTTAACTCCTGAATTGACTTATAAAGACCTGACAGGTGGGCGATTAACGCATCGGTTAAACAAGTAGCGTTGTCGCCCACCTGTCAGGTCTGTCCGGCTCCTACCGCCCAGTCAACTTCAGCAAATCCACCGGATAGCGCTCGCCGACGATCTCGATCTCGGCCAGCGCGGCGGCGATCTCGCTCAGGTCGGCGGCCGTCAACTGCACCTCGGCCGCGCCCAGGTTCTCGTCCAGCCGGTCGACGCGGCGCGTGCCGGGGATGGGGACGATCCACGGCTTCTGGGCCAGCAGCCAGGCCAGGGCGATCTGCGCCGGAGTGGCCCCTTTGCGCGCGCCGATGGCTGCCAGCCGGTCGATCAGCGCCTGGTTGGCCCGCATCGCCTCGGGCGCAAAGCGGGGGATGCGGCTGCGGATGTCGGAGCTGTCGAACGTCGCGTTCTCGTCGATCTTGCCCGTCAGGAACCCCTTGCCCAGCGGGCTGTAGGGCACGAAGCCGATGCCCAGCGCCTCGCAGGCGGGCAGCACGGCCTCTTCCGGGGCGCGCCACCACATCGAGTACTCGCTCTGCACGGCGGCCACCGGCTGCACGGCGTGGGCGCGGCGGATCGTCTCCGCGCTGGCCTCCGACAGGCCGAAGTGCTTCACCTTGCCCTGGGCGATCAGCTCCCCCACCGCCCCGGCCACGTCCTCGATGGGCACGTCGGGGTCGACGCGATGCTGGTAGAACAGGTCGATGGCCTCGACGCGCAGCCGCCGCAGGGAGTTCTCGGCCACCTGCCGGATGCGCTCCGGGCGGCCGCTCATGCCCTGCCAGCCGGGGCGGCCGTCGGGGTGAAGGTCGAAGCCGAACTTGGTGGCGATGACCACCCGGCCCTTGAACGGCTCCAGCGCCTCGCCGACGAGTTCCTCGTTGGTGTAGGGGCCGTAGACCTCGGCCGTGTCGAAGAAGGTGACGCCGCGGTCGACGGCAGCGTGGATGACGGCGATCATCTCCTCTCGCGTGCCGGCCGGCGCGTCGCCAAAGTTCATCTTCATGCAGCCCAGTCCCAGAGCCGAGACTTCCAGCCCGCTGTTGCCAAGTGTTCGTTTTTCCATGTGAATGCTCCTGTTGGTGGGGCGGGGGGATTCTGGCTCCCGGCTCCCCTGATGATGGTGTCACGGTGTGTTGAAGCGTGATGTTGCCGGTTAAAAACAATTACAGTGGAGACTCGATCATTCGTCCGCCGCGTTGATTCGGCGCTCGGCCTTCAGGACGTGGTCGTCATAGACGCTGATCTTGTAATCCAGCAGGTCGAGCGTCTTCTGCATGTCGGCCATTCGCGCCGCCAGCAGCGCCCGCTGCTCGACGAGGATGGCCCGGCGGGCGGCGGCCGTCGCGTCGCCCTGCCCCACCAGCCCGACGTATTCGACCAGCACCTCCACCGGCAGCCCGGCGGCGCGCATGCACTTGACGAACTCCACGCGCCGGATGTCCTGCTCGCTGTAGTCGCGCAGGCCGCTGCCGTTGCGGTTCACCGGCGGCAGCAGCCCGACCCGCTCGTAATAGCGCAGCGTGTCGGCCGACAATCCATATTGCTTGCTCACCTCGGCTATCTTCATCCTGTCACCTCGCTCCATAGTGTAACACCTGGAGTTGGCTCCAAGTCAAGGGGGTGGGGGAAATTGGGTGGACGACGGACCAGCGACCCGCGGTTTGCTGCCCCATGTAACGCCATCTGGGACACCTCCTGGGTCGGCCGCTGTCCCCACGGGTGGCCGGGATCGTGGTTTACTGTCGGCATGGAACTCAGGTAGGCGCGAAGAAGGGCGGAATCAATCCCGCCACTGTCATCTGAATTATTTCCTCAATAAGCATGAATCCGCGCCCCCTTCGGTAAATCCGCGAAATCCGCGGATCAAACACATAAGGAGAACAGACAATGAAACAACCCCTGCTCATCGCCCTATTCCTGATCGCCCTGCTGCTGTCGGCCGTCGCGCCGGCGGCGGCCCAGGGCGAGAAGCCCGCCGCGGACGCCAAAGCGCCCCCGGCGGCCGCGCCCCGTCAAGGCCCGACCGACCCGGCCGAGCTGGA
>JAACJX010000088.1 GCA_014237545.1 Ardenticatenia bacterium
ACGCCGCGCGCCATCTGCACATCTCCCTGCACAAAGACCAGGCGGAAGCCGCTCCCCCAGTGGCGGGCGCCGGTATTGCGCACGGCCCACTGCTTGTGGAAATCCGTTCCGGCGACGAAAGGCGTGCCGTCGGGCACGGTGTGGTCGCGCAGAAAGGTCATGGCCGATTCGCGCGCGCCGGTTCCGGCCGTCGGCGCGGCCACGACGGTGATCTCGGAGAACAGATGGCCAAAAGCCACGTCATCGGAGTCGCGCAACTGCCACCGGCTGCGGTAGGCCCGGCCGAACTGGCTTGGGGCGGTCATCGGCAACGTGATGACGGTATCCGCGCCCGGGGGCACCGGGAAGGGGGAAGCGACGGCCGCGAGATCGAACGAAGTCGCCGCCATGAGCGGATCACTACTGGCCCCCTCCGGCGCGTAGACCAGCCGGAAACCGTCGCCCCAGTTGGTCGCGCCATTGTTGGAGAAGCGCCAGGAGTTGGTGAAGGATGAGCCGGCGGGCACGGCTGTATGGTTGGTCAGGGTGGTGGCGAAGGAGACGAACGACGCGCTCGACTGGTTCAGCGCCTCCAGCCCTTCCAGCAGGCCTTCCAGGTCAAGCTTGCCGCGGCGGCGCATGTGCTCGAAGGCGTCAAATACGCCCGGCTTGGGCTGGCCGTCGGCGGTCAGGATGCCGGCGTTGCGCATCAGATCTGTCCACCCGAACCAGATGAGCACCTCCACGTACCCGTTGTACCGGTCGGCGACCTCATCGACGACCTCGCGAATGTAGGTGCCGATGTCCGCGTAGTGCTCAGGGCCGATGGGGGTGTCGTTGGCCACGCCCACTTCGGTGATCCACAACGGTAGATCGGGGAACGCGTCGCGGAAGCGGTTCAGCGAGTCCGACAGCTTGCCGATCGAGCCATAATTGAAGAGGATCTTTTTGACGTAGCGGCCGTAAGGATGGATGGCCAGAGCGTCGACGGGCAGGCGGCCGCCCAGCGTGGCCTGTACCTTGCGGGCATAACGGATGGCGTTGTCCGGCCCCGTGTTCAGGCCGCCGATGACGACGACCGCGCCGGTGTGGGCGCGGCGAATGGCTTCTTGCGCCCGGTCGAGGACGATGGCGTACTGTTCGGCGGCGATGCCGATGGCGGAATGATTGTCAGGGCCGCTGTCCTGTTCGTTGAATATCTGATAGGCGACCATATCGCCGAACTCGGAGCACACGGCGGCGACCCGGCCGCAGGCCTTGGCGAAGGTCTCGGCGTAGGCCTCCCAGCCGCCGTGCTGCCAGGGCGCGTTGCCCCATTCCGTATCCTGATGCAGGATGATGAGCGAGCGAATACCGGCCGCGGCGTAGGTCTGGATGAGGCTGCGGTACTTCTGCTGGTATGCCTCCTCCGGGCTGAGCTTGATCCGTGACGCCCAGAACACCCAGCGCACCCAGCCCAGCCCCGTTAGCTTGTCGACGTCGAGCCCGTGGGCCTCGGGATTGATGTTCATGCCGAACGTGACAGTTCCTTCACCGACTGGTGGCTGCGTGCCGCCGGCGTCCCCACCCGCGCCGGCAACGCCGACCCGCAGCCACCGGACGCCGCCGAATGTCTCGCCGTCATCGCTTTGCAATTGCCAGTGGAAGGCATATGCGCCCGTTTTCAGCGGGGCGACCAGGTCATAACGAATGTCGACCGTTTCACCGGGCGCGACGCTGTCACGGCCGGACAGTTGGCGCAGCGAATAGATAGGTTTGGCCCCCATAATGTCTCGCGGCAGCTGGGTCGTGTCGGCCGTGGGCGCGTCGGAGTAGACCACGCGATAGTCGCCGTTCCAAGCGCGCGTGCCGCTATTGCGTAGCGTCCACGTGCCGCTGAAATGCTGGCCGGGTTGCAGGTTGTTGAAGTCTCCGGCGCTGTTCTGGAAGCCGAGCAGGTCGTAGCCCAGGCTGCCGGCCTTGGCCACGACGACCGCCCGCAGCCAGCGGACCGGTCCGAAGCGCCGGCCGTCCGGCCCCGCCAGCTGCCAGTTGGTCGCGTGCGTCCCCAGNGATTTGGGCGCGGTGAAATGGAGCGTCAGGGAGACAGATTCGCCCGGCCGCACCTGTGCCGGCGCGCCGGCGTCGGTGATAGCCACCGACTGCGCCGCGCCGAGCGGCGAGCGGTTGAATCCGCCCGTCTCGGGGTGGGGCGTATCGCTGTAGACGAATTGGTAGCGGCCGTCCCACGTCGTTGGCCCGCTGTTGCGGAAGGTCCAGGTGGCGCGGAAGGAGGCTCCCGGCGGCACGCGATTGAGATCGACGTCGGTCGCGAAGCCGGCCACGGTGGCGGCGTCGCCCGTCATGGCCGTGGGCGAAACGATGGCGATGGTTGAACTATCGGTCATGATGATTTCCTTTTCGTTTTCGTCGGAAATAGCTTCTATGCCAATGCGAGACGGTCGGCAGAGCGAATTACATTCTAAGGGCTTATCGGTTGCTGTGTCAATCAAGCCGCAGATCGGNGATCTCCATCCACTGCTCGCCGTCGNCGCGGAGGGTGCCGGCCCGGAAGCGGCCGCGCGGCGTCAATACCAGGTATTGATTATCGAGCCAGCAGACGAAGCCCAGCGGCCCGCTGGGTGCTTGCGGCGCGTCGAGAACCGGCGCGCCATCCACCAGGAAACGCGCCCCATCCGGCCGCCACTCCAGCCTGTAGTCGTGCCAGTCGGTCATTTCCGCGGGGACCGGCGCGGCGTGGATGCCCAGCCGTCGCCGTACGTCCGGCCACAGGCGGCGTCTGATGCCGGCAAACTGATTCAGGAGGACGACGCCCGGCGCCAGCGGGATGAGCGCCAGGGCCGACGGCGCGCCAGCGTCGATTGTCCCCGCAAACCAGCCGCGCCCCGGTTCGTCCGGCGCGAACGGCAGGTCGTTGGGCGCGGATGCAAAAAAGAACCACGCCGCCTGGGGGAGCGCCGGGAGGCGGCGCGACGGGTCACCATATGGGGCATTCCAGAAGCCGAAGCCGCCCGTGCCCAGTAGGGTTTGGAGGTCGTGGGAAAAGCGCGCCCGTAGCGAAAGGGTCGCGCCCGGCCGCCAGCGGAACGAGCTGCCCCGCCGGCCATAGTCATCGATTTGGGCGTCCGCATATCCCGCTGCCGGGGATAGGCGAAGGGTAATGGTCTGCGCCTGTTCCACGCGGCCGCCATTCATTTCCAGTACGCGCCAGGCGCCGGCGAGACCCTGCGGCGTTCGTTCACTTTGAATCATTCGTTCTATCAGCTATAATACGCTGTTCGTCGGCGGCGATTTCGAGATGCCGCCCGATAACAGGAGCAACGAGCTTAATGGAAATCAACTGGTATGGCATGAGCTGCTTCCGCATCACTGAGCGCAAGCATGCGACCATCGTGACCGACCCCTATGCCTCTGACATGGGCCTGGGCGAGCTAAAGCTAAAGGCTGACGTGGTTACCGTTAGCCACGACGCTCCAGGCCACAACTTCATGAATGCCGTCACCGGCGTGGAGCACGCGCTCAACGGCCCCGGCGAGTACGAGATCGGCGGCGTGTTCATTACCGGCATCGCTACGCCGAGCAAGAACGGCAAGTTCAATAATATCATTTACGTGTTCGACTACAACGGCCTCACCGTCGCCCACCTCGGCGATATCGGTGATGTGCCGTCTCAAAAGCAAATCGAGGATCTGGAGCTGGTCAATGTGCTCCTGGTGCCCATNGGGGCCGGCAGCAGCCTCAACGCNGCCAAGGCCGCCGAATTGGTGTCGATGATCGAGCCGAATATCGTCATCCCCATGCACTATGAATTGCCCGGCCTGAAGACCAAGCTTGACCCGCTGGATAAATTCCTGAAGGAAATGGGCGCGACCGACGCCAAGACGGAAGCCAGCTACAAGGTTTCCAGCGCCGATTCTCTGCCCGAAGAAACGGAAGTCGTCATTTTGTCTTCGAAGGAATAAACTCTAATCGCAAACTCTTTCTGGGGAGCGTCGTCCTAAACAGAACCGCCCTTCGGCGGGTGCTCGCGGTGGTGTGGAGTGTAATATGCCGGCGAAACTGATCATGCGATGGAACGTGCGCCAGGAGATGGAATCTGAATATTTCGAGTTCCTNGTGCATGAACTCATCCCGACGATGAACAAACTGGGCATCAACGATATNCAGGTCTGGTATACGGCATTCGGNGAGTGCGAGCAGAAGATGGCCGAGGGGATCANCGAATCAACCGAAGATATGTTGCGCATCATGCATACCGANGAGTGGCGCGCGCTGACTGATCGTTTGCAGGGGTACGTTCTGGATTATAGCCAAAAAGTAATCCCCGCGACGCGGGGATTCCAGATTTAAATTTAGCTGCCCGGCGCGGTGTCGGAAGATGGTGTGGGCGNGGCCGAGGAAGTGGTGTCCGCGCTCTTTTCTTTTGGGTCCGTGCCCTTTGATTTGCCGCCCTTGCCGTTAACCTTGCTCGAGCGGTTATCAGTCACATAGAAACCGCTGCCTTTAAACACGACCCCCACCGAACTCACCACACGACGAACCGGCCCGCCGCAGACGGGGCATTCCGTGAGCGGGTCGTCCATCATGCGCTGTCGCACCTGGAACTCATGGTCGTTTTCGTTACATCGATACGTATATAAAGGCATTTGCAAAAACCTCTCGCTTGGCCGCTACGCGCCAATAAATGATTGTATAGTCGATTCGGTCTGCTGACAAACCCAACCCTGAGTGTAGCGCCGTTGCGTTAGATTGCGGTTAGTGGGCGGGGAAGCATAAAACTCACTTTCGCGCCGCCNTTCGCGCCATTCTCGGCCCAAATTCGGCCGCCGTGAGTCTGGATAATGCCNCGGGCAATGGCCAGGCCGAGGCCGGCGCTGCCTGTGCCCCGGCTGCGAGCCTGCTCGCCGCGATAGAACTGCTCGAACACGTGGGGCAGGTCGGCCGCGGTGAAGCCCGGCCCGCTATCTTCGACAGTCACCAAGACGCCGTCGCTCCCCGCCATGGCGTGGATGGTCACCGATCCGCCTGCCGGCGTGTGGTGAAGCGCGTTCTCGACCAGATTGCGCAACACGCGGCTGATCTTGCCCGCATTCATCATTACCGGATCGACGCCGGGGCCGACATCGCCGGATAGGGCAACCCCACGCCCCGCGGCCAGTGCGCTGAAACTCTCTAGGCAATCGGAGATGAGATCGGCCAGCGACGACGGCGACATCTCCGTCGCCGGGCCGCCGGCATCCAGTTGGGCCAACTCAAAAAGATCGTCAATAAGGCTGTTGAGGGCCAGCACGTCGGCGTGAATGGCGGCATAATAGCGTTGCGCCGCCGCGGGATCGGTCACAAGACCGTCATGCAACGCCTCCACGCGCGCGCGAATGCTCGTCAGCGGCGTGCGCAGGTCGTGGGACGTCCAGGCNAGNAGATTGGCGCGCAGGGCNTCCAACTCGCGGCGTCGTTCGTCCGTCTCCTGGAGCNGGCCGGCCATTTCATTAAACGAGACACTGAGACGCGCGACCTCGTCCCGACCCAGTACGGGAGCTCGCGCCGAGAGNTCCCCCGCCGCCAGCGCGCCGGCCGCGTGCGCCATCTGTCGCAGGCCTTCGGTCACGCTGGCGGCCACGAACAGACCATAGGTGGCGGCGATGATGGCCGCGAACAGGAGCAGGACGCCGCTCAGGAGCAGGTCGTGCTCGCTGAAGAACATCTGCCTTTGNAGTACCCAGACCGAGAACAGGGTGACGATGGCCGCCCAGACGTANGTGGCGACGAGCGTCCACATCAACGACGACGAACGCGCCCAGCCCCGGCGGTANAGCAANTACCCCATGCCAACCGTGAGGATGCAGGAGATGGCCAGGGTCAACACCAGCCGCGCCAGATCGGCCACCGACGGGGCCATCAGCCCATAGAACAGGACGGCGGCGACGCCGAGAGCCAACAACACGCCCACGGCCAGNATNCGCCACGGNGCGCGGCCGAGCCAGNCGGANACCGNNTCGGNTTGCGCGGAATGAGCTGGCGAACTCACCGGCTGGCTCCCGGATCGAACTTGTAGCCCACGCCCCATACGGTCTGGAGCCAGACAGGCGCGGCCGGATCGATCTCTATCTTCTCGCGCAGGCGGCGCATGTGGACCGTCACAGTGCTGGGGTCAAGATAATCGGAAAAGCCCCAGACGTTTTGCAACAACTGGTCGCGCTTGAACACCTGGCGCGGCCGCGAGGCCATGAACCACAACAGATTGAACTCCGTGGCGGTGAGTTCGACCGGCGCGCCGCGCACCACTACCTCGCGCCTGACCGGGTCGATCGAAATATCGCNATAATCNATAGGCGATTCGGCCGTCTCGTTGTTTGGGGCGGCTGCCCGCCGCAACACAGCCTTGACCCGCGACACCAATTCGGCCGGCGAGAAGGGCTTGGTCACGTAGTCGTCCGCTCCCAGGTCGAGGCCGGAGATGCGGTCCGCCTCGCGCCCGCGGGCCGTGAGCATAATCACCGGCACGTCGAGCGCCGGCGTCTCCCGCATGCGGCGGATCAGCGTCAGGCCGTCGATATGGGGCAGCATCACGTCGAGGATGACGAGGGCGGGGCGCTCGGCCTGTAGAGCGACCAGCGCGTCGGTGCCGTTGCGCGCCGATCGCACGCGAAACCCCTCGCGTTGCAGGTAAAGGGAAACGACCTCGATTACCGAGGCTTCGTCATCAACGATCAGGATATCGCCCAAGGCGCTGAGTGGGTTGTTGGCCGACATGCCCTGAGTGTAGCGCAGAATGATTACAGCGGTCTTACACGCCTGGCTCCGCCGGAGGAGCCATTGAATCAGTTACTGGCGTCGCCCGGCCAGATCAGCATGGCGTCGCCGAATGAGTAAAAACGGTACTCTTCGTTGATGGCCGCGCGATAGGCGTTCAGAATCGTCTCGCGCCCGGCAAAGGCGGCAACCAGCATGAGCAGGCTGGANCGCGGNAGGTGAAAATTGGTNATGAGCGCCCGGACGGCCCGGAAGCGGTANCCGGGATGGATGAACAGATCGGTCGGCCCTTCAAAGGCGGCCACGGGCTTCCAGGGACACATGTCGGTCGTTTCGCCGGACGCGTCGCGGGCGCTGATGGTGCGCAGGCTGCCGGTGATCCCCGCCGAGCGCAGCGCGGCCGTCTCCAGGACGCGGGCTGTGGTCGTGCCCACGGCCACGATGCGCCCGCCGGCCAGGTGCGCCTCATTGATGCGCCGCGCCGCGTCGGACGAAAGGCGCGCCCATTCGGTGTGAATGATGTGGTCGGTCACTTCTTCTACGGTGACCGGCTTGAACGTGTCGAGGCCGACGTGGAGCGTGACCGTCTCGAACAGGACGCCTTTATCGCGCAGGGTGATGAGCAGGTCGGCCGTGAAGTGCAGCCCGGCTGTCGGCGCGGCGGCCGACCCGGTGGGGCGGGCATAGATGGTCTGGTAGCGCTCCGGGTCGTCGAGCGTCTCGTGGATGTAGGGCGGCAGGGGCGCGTAGCCAAGCNCTTCGATCCATTCCTCGACCGGGGCGCTGAAGCGCAGCACGCGCAGCGCCTCCGCCCCGACAGACGTCACGTCAGCCCAGATGCCGGTCGCTTCGCCGGCATGGTCCAGCAGGTTCAGCGTCAGGCCGGACTCGACGTTGCGACCGCCGGCCAACGCTTCCCACGTTCCATCCTCTAGCCGGTCAAGCAGCAGGATCTCCACCCGACCGCCGGTCGGCTTGCGGGCAAAGATCCGCGCCGGAATGACGCGGGTGTCGTTGGCGATGAGGATGTCCCCCGGCCGCAGGTAGTCGATCAGGTCGCGAAAATGGCGGTGCTCGATGTCGCCGGTGAGGGCATTGAGCACGAGGAGGCGGCTGGCGTCGCGCGGCTCCACCGGATGCTGTGCGATCAACGACTCAGGCAGGTCGTAGTCGAAATCGCTAACCTTCATCGTGCTCCGCCTTCTCTACGGCCCCGCGTTCGACCGGCCAGGTGCGGCCGACGTTGACGCGCATCTTCTCGATGTAGGCTTTCTCCAGGTCGATGCCGGTGTAGTTGGCCAGCTTGAGGATGAAGGCCAGCAGGTCGGCCAACTCGCCGCGCAGTGCCGGGCGGCTCTGCTCGATGGCGTCCTCCAGCGATTCGGCCGGACCGCGGCCGTTCACGAGTCGTCGCTTGCTCTCGGCCCAGATCTTCACCAGATCGGTCGCCAACTCGCCCATTTCCTCCACCAGGAAAAGGTAATTGAAGAATAAGTCGCCGTCGAACCCCTTGGCCACGTCNAGNTCGCGGTGGAACTGTTGGAAGGCGGANAGGCGACCTTGTTGCAACGCCTGTAGTTGTGGGTCGGCTGAGCCGATGGCCCGTGGCGCGGCGNTCTCCAACGCCGCGGCGATCAGTTGCGTGATGCGCTCCATGTCGGCTGGGCGGGAGAGATAGTCGAGATCATTGGTGTCGACCNTCAGCACGGGGATGTCNGTCAGCCGGGANAGCCAGGCGTCGTAGGCCGAGGCGACCTCGCGGATGTAATCNGGATCCATGTCGCGCTCGAACGGCCGGTCGCGCAGGGCGATACGCCGCATGAGGACGTCGTGGTCGGCGCGCAGGTAAACGATCAGGTCCGGGCGGGGGATCTTCTCGCCNAGCGCGGCATGGACGCGGCCGTACATCGCCAGCTCGTCGTCCTTCAGATTGAGCCAGGCGAACAACTCGTCCTTGGCAAAGGTGTAGTCGGAGATGAGGTTGCCGCGTCGCAGAGCCGCCGGGATGGCCTGGTACTGCTGGTGGTAGCGGCTGAGCAAAAAGAAGATTTGGGNCTGGAAGGCGAATCGTTCCCTGTCCTGGTAGAACTTCGACAGAAAAGGGTTGTCCTCGACGACTTCCAGCAAGGTGCTGGCATCGTAGCGCGGCTGCAACAAGCGGGCCAGCGTCGTCTTGCCGACGCCGATGACGCCTTCGATCGCGATATATTTATTAGTCATAGAATTTAATGGCCGTGGGCCAGATCAGCCCGTAGCATATCAACTTGAAATGGTTTGTCCGCGTCCATCGCCAGCTCCGGCGGGCCGTCGAGGATGATCTTCACGGGCGCGCCCAGCGCGCGCNCGGCCGTGGCTTCAATATCGGGAATAGTGANGCGGCGAAGCAGGAATTTCATCAACATCGGCAGGCCGACCACGCTGGCGACCCGCCACGGCTGCTTGCGGGCGGCGGTCACCGACTCCAGCAAGGGCCGGTTGCGCAAGGCGACGTCAACCCGCGCGATGACCATATCGCCGCCGGCGGCCTCAATGTCGCCATAGCGTGAGTACGTTCGCCGCGAGTTGGGGAAACGCCCTTCCAGCCGCTCGCGGGTGACGAAATTGTAATAGACGCCTTTGTCCCATGGGCGGCAAGCCTCGACAAACTCGTCGACGACCTGGCCAGTGATGGTGGGGATGTCGGCCGAACAGCCGAGGATAACGTCGGTTCCCGGCCGGTGTCGCGTCAGCCACTCGACGCCGGCCAACATATTGGCGACCATGCCGCCCTGGTCGGGGAAAAAATCGACCGGCCGGGCGAATTGCAGCCCGACCGCCATTTCCGGCTCGATCCCGACGACCAGCACGTCCTCTACGTATTTCGAGTCGTGCAGCGCGGCCACGACGCGCTCCAGCATGGTCCGGCCGCCCATGTCGATGAGCGCCTTGGGCTTGCCCTGCGTGTAGGGGTAGAGCGGATTGTCCGGGCTGACCGCGCCGCCAGCGATGATCAGGCAATGCATGGGATTCCCTCTTCTGTTGGAATGGGATAATTGTATCTAGAATGAGGCGGGTGAAAAGGATGGGGCGTGGCAAGAGGCAAGTACCGGGTGGCAGGTGGCAGGATCAATTGATGGTTGAGGAAGGACGACAATAGGGCTGATATTTCTGGGCGAACTGGGCGGCCGCTGGGCGGGCTAGGGGATGGCGGGATCATCGAGGACGGCCGGCAGCAACGAATCGTATAAATACTCCACATCCAGTAATTCCAACGCGGCCAGGGCGTCGATGCGACCCCAGCCATAGACGTTATTCGGCAGGCTGGTCGGCGTGTCGCCCCCGCAGCCTTGGGCCGATGTCAATGGCCAGGCGGATTGGGTGATCACGCGCTCAATCTCCTCGACCTGCCCGGCCAGGGTTGGATCGGCCGAAATCAGCAACGCCACCAGCCCGGACACGTGGGGCGCGGCCATGCTGGTACCGCTGAGATAGACGTAGTCGTCGCCCAGGTAGCTCGACAGGATACCAACGCCAGGGGCGACGATGTCGGGTTTCAGTCGGCCGCTGTCATCGACCATCACCGGCCCGCGGCTGCTGAACGAGGCGATGCCGTCGTAGCTGTCCGTCGCGCCGACGGTGAATGAGGCGTCATAGAGCGCCGGCGGCGTATCCACGCTCTCGCAGCGCGAACCGGAATTGCCGGCCGAATGTACCGTGACGATACCGGCGGCCGTGACCGCTTCCACGACCTGCCGTAGCATATCGACTGAGGTGCACCCCTCGCTCCACGTGCACGACCAGGAGTTGTTGATCACGTGCGGTGCTTGCGACGGATCGCCGTCGGTGAAGGAGTCGCCGCCGTGCGGGTAGGGGGCGATGAACCACTCGTAGCACTCGGCGTAAGTGACGGGGCTCCCCCAACCCGAATCCATGTTGCGGCAGCCAATCCACTTCGCACCGGGGGCCATGCCGAGCTTGGATTCGGCGGTCTCACCGGCCATCGTGCCCATCGTGTGCGTCCCGTGACCATCGTCGTCGCACGGCACCGGCGAACTGAGGCCGCAGGGATTGGGCGATGAGCCGTTGGGATCTTCCACGTGAATGGCGTCGTGCCAGTTGAAGTCGTGGGTGGCGTTCTCGCCGTCCCAGCCTCGATATTGCGCCTTAAGAGCCGGGTGATCCCAGTCGTAGCCGGTGTCCTGGCCGCCGATGACCGCGCCCTGGCCATAGTACCCCTCGGCCCAGACGCCGGGCGCGTTGGCCAACTGCACATTCCATTGAATAGTTTCCAGCGCACGCGTGCTGACCGGCGGCATGGTGGGCCGGGGCAGTTGACCGCGCCGCCATTCATTCGCATAGATGTGTGTCACGTCGGAGCGCGCCGCCACCAACTGCACCAGATCGCGGTCGCCGCGCGCCCAGATCATGTTGTTAATCCAGTAGGCGCGATAGGTCGCGCCACGAGCATCGAGGAGAGCCCGGAGCGGGGCCTGGGCACGGGCGGCCGTGGCTGTCATCGTCTCATACACAAAACGGCCGCGCTCTGTCTTGTTGCCCAGCGCGTTCGCGCCGCTCAGATCGGCTTGCGCGTCGAGGACGATCAGGAACTCGGCCGTCGCGTTGCTGGCGGTGGCCCGCAGCAGCGATTCGTCTACCTTGGACGCCCATACGGATGAGGCGCGCGCCGTGGGCAAGCCATGGGCCGCGATGAGTAAGCCAGCCAGTAGGGCCAGCGCCAGGAGGGTGACGCGCGTAAGCAAATGTCTCATAGCCAGTCTAATTCCCGC
>JAACJX010000381.1 GCA_014237545.1 Ardenticatenia bacterium
CCGCTGCAGATCATCATCCTAATCCTGTTGCTGACAAGCGAAAAGCAAGGCCCGCTCAAGGCGATTGCCTTCGTGCTCGGCATGACGGTGACTCGACTGTTTCAGGGTGTGTTGTTTGGCCTGGTGCTGACCGGTGGCAGCGGCGATCCGGCCGATGCCGGCGGCGTGGCCTGGGTCAAGTCGACACTATTGCTGGTGCTCGGTATTCTGCTGCTGGTCACGGCTTACAAGAAGTGGGCCAATGAGCCCGATCCCGACGCGCCACCGCCAAAGTGGATGGCCATGCTCGATGGCGTCACGCCCGTCCGCGCCTTTCTCTTCGGCGCGGGGTTCATTCTCATCGCCGCCAAGTTGTGGGTCTTCACGCTAGGGGCGATCAGCGTCATCGGCGAGGCGCAGTTGGACCAACGCGACGCGGTCGTCGCCTTTTTGTGGTATATCCTGTTGGCCCAATCGCTTTTGATTATACCGATCCTGATCCGCCTGCTGGTTCCGGCGCGGGCCGCCCAGTGGTTGGGGGCCTTCAGCGATTGGCTGGACCGCTACAATCGCCAGATCGTGATCGGCGTGTCGCTGGTATTCGGTTTGTTCTTCATTTACCAGGGCGCGTCGGGATTCTTCTAGGTCAATGCCGGCCGAGCTTTCGTCCCGGTCCGTCCACCACCCGCCCAGGCGTCGCGCCGGTGTGCTCCCCGTCGCGCAGGACGGGCACGCCGTTGACCAGCACGTCGCGNACGCCAGTGGCNTACTGGTGCGGCTTGTCGAACGTGGCGTGGTCCTGGATCGTGGCTGGGTCNAAGATNACCACGTCGGCGAAGTAACCGGGCAGCAAGCGGCCGCGCCGGTCCAGCTTNAGNTTGTCGGCCGGGAGGGCCGATAGCCGCCGCACCGCTTCTTCCAGCNGGATGAGCCCTTCGTCGCGCACGTACTTGCCCAGCAGNCGGGCAAANCTGCCGTACGCCCGTGGATGCGGATTNGAGCGCAGGAAGATGCCTTCCGGGGCCAGCGAGGCCGAGTCGGAGCAGAAGCTGACCCACGGCAGCTGGATCTCGCGGCGCACGTTGTCCTCCGACATGGTGAAATAGACGCACCCGACGCGGCTGTCGTCCTCGATGACCAGGTCCATCGCCGTCTCCACCGGGTCGGCGCCCCGCAGCGCGGCGATTTCGGCCAGCGACTTGCCGGTCAGCGGCTTGAGCGCGTCGTTNTTGAAACTGACGCANAGCACTTTCGAGGCGTCGCCGGCCTCGTGGTAGGAGTTCTCCCACGACGCGCTCGGCAGAGCGATTTCCCGCTTGAGTCGTTCCCGCACCTCGGGATCGCGCAGGCGGGCGACCCAAGCCTTGTGACCACCTTCCTGCACCCAACCGGGCATCATTGCGTCCAGGCCGGTGGCCGAGGCGTGGTAGGTGTACATATCGGCCGTCACCGGCAGCCCNGCGGCGCGCGCCGNCTCNACGCGNGCGATCACCTTCTCCAGCTTGGGCCAGTTGCGCTGCCCCGATGCCTTCAGGTGATAGATCTCCCCCCGAATCCCCGACTGCTTGACGATATCGAGAAACTCTTCCAGTGCTTCGAGGAAGGTTTCGCCCTCGCTGCGCAGGTGGACGGCGAACAGGCCATCGTATTCTGCCGCGGCCGAAGCGAGGGCGATCAGCTCCGCCGTGTCGGCGTAGCTGTCCGGCGCGTAAATGAGCGCCGCCGATAGGCCGACCGCCCCCTCGGCCATCGCCTGCCGGACGAGAGCTTGCATTTGAGCCAGCTCACCGGAGTCCGGTCGCCGGTCGGCGAAGCCGAGCACGTTGGCCCGTACGCCGCCGGCGCCCACAAACGAGGCTACGTTGGGCGACACGCCGCGCCGCGTCAGGAACTCCAGATATTCGCGCAGCGTCGTCCACTCNATGTCGTACTGAATGTCTCCCTGGCGCTCCTTCATGTACGCTTTTAACTCGTCGTTCAACGGCCCCATCGAGAACCCTTCGCCCAGGATTTCCAGCGTCACGCCCTGGCGAATGTCCGATTGGGAGCGGCCGTCGTAGATCAATGATTCATTGGCCCAGCACATCATGTTGATGAAGCCGGGCGAGACGGCCAGACCGGCAGCATCGAGCTCCAGGTGGCCACGGCCGCTGATGCGGCCGACATCGGCGATGGCATCGCCCGTGATCGCCAGATCGGCCCGGAAAGGGGCTTGGCCGCTGCCGTCGTAGATAAGGCCATTGCGGATGAGGACATCGTACATGGGGTGTTCTCCTGTAGAGCCGTGGCGGCCGGAGGGCAGCCGCGCGGGGAAATTATACCACAAGCGAACGAATGCAGGGCGNGGGCGGCCGACATGCCGCCCTCGCCTGAGTTGATTAAATNGCCGGATCGTTCTCCGGCGTGCGCCAATAGATGCCGTTCTCGCGAGCCATGTAATGGCTATCCACCAGATAGCGGCGCAGGAACGCGTAATCCTCATTGTACTGCTTCAGCCACTCGCTGAATTCCTTCTCCGTCCAGCGCCGCTGGGGGTCGATCTGGTTCGCCAACCAGCGAATGAGGATTTGCTTCTTCTTTTCCTGAGCCGGGATGCCGACAATGCGGCCGTTCTTGACCCAGGTGCGCAGAACGCGTTCCTCGTCGGTCATTTCAGNTGGCTTGACCAGCGCTGCCAGATTATTTTGTGCAAAAATGTCCTTGCTCATTTCTTCTAATGCCNTCGTTTTCAAACGGTAGATNCGCATCGTCCCTTCGGCGCGCACGTCTACCAGACCGATACCTTTGAGTTCAGCCAGGTGATGCGATACGGTTGGCTCCTTGACCCCCAACAGGTCGGCCAATTCGCCCACGCTTTTCTCGCCGTTGGCCAGGTGGCCGATGAGCTTCAACCGGCTTTCGTTGCTAAAGACCTGGAAGAAGCGCAACAGGCGCTCGAACTGATCCTGAGTGAATGGTTCTCTTTCAATTTCTTTCATTTAGAATCCTATCTAATTAGATGAAAATCTAAATAGAAGTATATCGAAATAAAGTTATTTGTCAATAGGGGAATTGGCATCTGACATCGACTGAGTGATAATGGTGATATCTATGGCTATAGCCTGATCCTGAGCAAACCGGTTAATCTGCAAGGACAGAACCGGATGGAAGTGCGCTGATGACCGACGACCAAGGAATGCCCCCGGAAACTACTCTGCCGACCGCGCGCGAGGCGGCGCAGTTGCTGACCCACATTGTGGAGGCGCGACCGGGCAAGCACGTGAAAGTGGAGCCCGGCGAGCTGTCCTACGAAATAAAGGTGCTGCGTGAGTGGCAATCGACCCGCCTGGCTTATACGCACCATGATCTGCTGGAGCATCCTCGCTTTNGCCCGGCCACCCAATTCTTCCTGAGCGATGTTTACGCCCCGCGCGATTTCAGCCAGCGCAACTTCGACATCCAGAAGGCCTATGACGCCATGCGCAAGGCCGTGCCCGAGCGCGTGGTCCACACGTTAGCCGAAACAATCGAACTGCATACGTTCACCGATGAGCTGGACAGCAAGCTGGCCGAGGCGCTCTTCGACCATCTGGGAATAGGCGAGCACATCACGCCCGAAGCCTATGCCGAGGCCTATCGTCTCTGTGATAACTATGACGACCGGGTGCGGCAGATTGACATGATCGTCAAGATAGGCCAGAGCGTTGACCGCATCGTTCGCTTGCCGTTCATCGGCATTACATTGCGCCTGGCCCATGCCCCGGCCGTGCTGGCCGGATGGCACGAACTCCAGGGGTTTCTCGAGCGCGGCTACAGCGCCTTTAAGCACATGAAAGGCGCGGCTGATTTCCTGAATATCATCGAGACGCGAGAGAAAANGATCCTGGATCGCATCTACACCGGCGACCCGGATCCGTTCGAACTGAGGGGCCAGCATTAGCGTAGGCCTGCTCCGCGCCGAGACCTGGTCATGCGCTTTCTAGTCACCGGTGGGGCCGGCTTTCTGGGGGCCGCGCTGGCCAACCGGCTGGCGGCCGATGGCCACTACGTCTTTGTCCTCGACGACCTGAGCAACGGCGACGCCACGCGCCTTGATCCACGGGTCGAATTCACCAANGGTGACGTCGACAACGTGCCGCTGTTGTGGTCCCTGTTGCAGCACGTGGATTGCGCCTATCATCTGGCGGCGCGCGTTTCCGTGCCGCAGTCGATCCTGTATCCCCGCGAGTACGCGCGGGTCAATGTCGGCGGCACAGTCAGTCTGATGGAGGCCATGCGCGACACCGGCGTCGGCCGGGTGATCTTCACCTCGTCCGGCGCGGTGTACGGCAACCAGCCGCGCCAGCCCGTTCGCGAGGATGACCCGCCCCGTCCGGATAGCCCCTATGCCGTCAGCAAGTGGGCGGCCGAGCAGTACATTCAGACCATCGGCGAACTGTGGGGCCTGGAGACCGTTGCCCTGCGCATCTTCAATGCCTATGGACCGGGCCAGAGCCTGCCCGTTTCCCACGCTCCGGTTGTGCCCCGCTTTCTACAGCAAGCGCTTACTGGCGGCTCACTCATTGTGTTCGGCGATGGACAGCGCACGCGCGATTTCGTCTTCGTCGACGACGTGGTCGCCGCGCTGGTGGCCGCGGCCACGACCACCGGACTGCGCCATGCCGTCATCAACATCGGCAGCGGCCGCGAGACGAGCGTCAATGAACTCATCGCCTGCATGGAGCGCGTGCTCGGCCGTCGCGTCAATGTGATCGCCAACCCCGAGAAGCCGGGCGGCGTGCCCCGGTTGCTGGCCGATATCAGTCGCGCGCGAGACGTACTGGGCTTTCGCCCGCAGGTCGACCTGGAAACAGGGCTGCGTTTGATCCTGGAAAGGGATCCGCGGTTCCACGCCTGATAATTACGGTCGGTCGAGGGGGGAGCACAAGGCGGGTTTCTGGTAGAGCTTGCTCTACAGCGTGACGCGTACCTCAGGCTCCGGATCGGCCGGCGCCAGCCGCAGCCGCACGAAGATCCAGGGCGCGAAATAGGTGACCCAGAAGAGGAGCAACAGGTAGCGCATAAAGCGCAACGGCAACGCCAGCCAGAGGGGCTCGGCAGGGAAAACGGCGCGCAGCCCAGCCCAGATGGCGAGGGCGCCGGCCATCCCCAGGAGGTAGCGGGCGACGCGCTTCCACACCGGCCCATCCACCTGAAACCTAATACGGCTGCTCTCGAGCAGAATGCCAATGCCGAAACCAAACAAGCCCGCCAGCGAGGAGACGATGTCCTCGTAGCCGTTAATCTCGGCCGCGGGAATGTATTCGGCCCAGGATACATCCATGTTCGGCGGCCCCAGTAATAGCAACAGTCCTACATAGGCGACGCCCAGGACGGTGGGGATGAGCACCATGAGCAGGAGCCGGCGGCCGAGGATTTGCTTGCTGTATCGGTTGTAGAAGAATTGCTGCCAGACG
>JAACJX010000180.1 GCA_014237545.1 Ardenticatenia bacterium
CCTCAAGTTGGCGTTTATCCCTTTGGGTGGCCGCGCGTGGTGTAGTATTTGCCCTATCCCCCTGCCGGGTGAATGGCTGCAGCAGGGTGGTATTCTGAAGAAGAGCCACCGGCGCATCGGGCTGAACCGGCGCTGGCCAAAGCGATTAAAAGGCTCCTGGCTTCAGTCCAGTGGTTTTCTTTTGATCGGCCTGTTCAGCGCTGTCACCCTGACGGACGCCCGGCTCACCGCCTGGGTTTTACTCGGATTGTTTGGCCTGGCGTTCGCGTTNAGCCTGGTCTTCGAAAAGCGCGCCTTTTGCTCCTATGTCTGCCCNATCGGCGGGTTTTCGGGTATCTATGCCAAANCCGCGCCGGTGGAGGTNCGGGTGGTCGATAAGGCNATTTGCGCCGCNCACANCGTGAAGACTTGCTACCAGAGTTGCCCCTGGGGGCTGTACCTCGTGGCGCTGCGCGACAGCTCTCAATGCGGGCTATGTATGGAATGCCTCCGTTCCTGTCCATCCAACAACGTGGCCGTCAATATCCGCCCATTTGGGACGGATTTAGCCGGAGAAAAGGCAAATTCCCGGCCATCCAACCGCCTGGATGAGGCATTCCTTGCTCTGGTGATGTTGGGTTCCGCGTTGGCCTTTTCAGCAGTATTTACCGGGCCATGGGGCGATTTGAAATCGGCCGCCNTNGCCATTGGCTCGCTGCCNTGGTTGGTTTATGGCCTGGGNTTTCTGGCCCTCAACNTGGTGATTATGCCCGGCGGTTTTGCACTCGCGGTCTGGACGGGTCAAGGACGGCCCGGCAGTTGGAATCTTCTGCGGCGGGCCATTGCCGAGCATTCTCAGGTGCTGCTCCCCCTGGGCCTGTTCGCCTGGATCGCCTTCACAGTAGCTTTCGCCTTCCCTAAGTTCAATTATGTTCTTACCGTTCTATCCGATCCTTTGGGCTGGGGNTGGAANCTGTTTGGTTCGGCCGATGCTAGCATGGTCACCNGATGTATCTACNTTTAGTCCAATCCTTCAGGTGACTCTACTGATGATAGGTTTGTTCTGGTCTNTCAAGGTTGCGNANCGTCTCCCCAAGACANNTNCNTTGCCGGGNCANCGNCANNTGTTNCCAATCTATCTGTTNTGCCTGGCATNCACGTTCATGATGCTTTGGCTANTGGTCGGTTAACCCATGCGTAAGGAATGGCTCGCGAGAATTATCCTGGTTGTATTGGTAGTGGCCGCGGTCACACTGCCGCTAGGGGCGTGGTGGTCGCGCAATCGCGGCGTAATTCTCCATGCCCGCATGGCAGAGACCGGCGGCTGGACGCCAGAAAACCTGACGGTAGAGGCAGGCCAACCCCTTCATCTACGGCTGACCTCAGACGACGTCTTGCACGGTTTTGCGGTAGGGCAAAGCGACCAACCCCCAGTAGACATTTATCCCGGCGAGGTGACCGAAGTCACTCTAACCTTCGACAAGCCGGGCAAATACACCTTCTATTGCACGCGTTGGTGCAGCGTCAACCACTGGCGCATGCGCGGGACGATCGAGGTGACTGGGCCGGAGACAACGAATAAGCCTGTCCAACCGCCGCTTTACGTCACCCTCAATATCGACATCGACGCCCCACACCAGACGGATAAAACCCCCGAAGTTACACCCTCCGCCCGGCGTGGTGAAAACCTCCAGGCCGCCATCCCAGATGAGTTCCAGGACC
>JAACJX010000157.1 GCA_014237545.1 Ardenticatenia bacterium
CCATCATCATAAACGATACTCGTTGCGCGCACAACACCCCGGTTTACTGGTCACTTGTTAACCNACNCNNTACNCGCGCCTGCTCGCGCCTGTGGGAATNGAGGNGGGTATACTGGGAAGGCATACCATGATAATTGACACGNCCTATTGCGCCCCCAAGATCATCGACGTCCACGGCCGGGCGGGNGTGNAATGGTTGGAGCGGCTNCCGTCGCTGCTGGCCGAGTGCGCGGCGCGCTGGTCGCTCGACATATTGCCACCGTTCCCCGTCTCCTCCTATAACTACGTCGCGCCGGCGGCCGGAAGTGGCGGCGAGCCGCTGGTGCTCAAGCTTGGCGTGCCCCACGACGAGTTGTGGAGNGAGATAGACGCGCTGCGGGTGTTCGACGGCCGNGGCATCNCTCGCCTCNTTGATTTCGACAGGGAACGAGGCGCGCTGCTGCTGGAGCGCGTGTTGCCCGGCGATTCGCTGTGGTCGGTAGCNGATGAGGACGCGCGCANNGAAGCGCTGGCGAGCGTGTTGTGGCGACTGTGGCGGCCGCTGCCGGCGCGGCACCCGTTCCGGACGATCCCAGACCTGGCGCGCGGCCTCGAGCGGCTGCGGGCCGAGTTCGGCGGCGGCTACGGGCCGTTTCCGCCGCGCCGGGTGGAGCGCGCGGCGGCTCTGTTCCGCGAATTGACCGGCGGCAGAGATGAACCGGTTCTCATTCATGGCGACGCGAACCCGGGAAATATCCTGCGCAGCGGCCGCGACGGCTGGCTGGCTATCGATCCCAAGGGGTACGCCGGAGGCCCGCTGTGGGACGTGGCTACCTACCTCAACGACCCACCGGCCGGGCTGATCCCGACCGAGTTGGCAGCCCTNCAGGCCCGGCGCGTGGCGGCGCTGGCCTCGACCCTCGACGCGCCGCGGGCAGAGGTGCTGGGCTGGGCCGAGGCCCATGCCGTGCTCTCAGGCTGGTGGAGTTACGAAGACCACGGCCGCGGCTGGGAGCCGGCACTCGCGCTGGCGGAGATATACGAACAACTGCCAAGAACGCCCTAGTCCCTGCCCAGTAGCTCGTTTAGTTCCTTTGTCCGCTGGACCCGGTCGCGGATGGCGATGGGCGCGGCCAGATGGCGGCGCAGCCGGGACTCGTCCCAATCGCGGTCGTAAAAGTTGCGAAACATTTCCAGCACGGTGATGGTCTCGCCGGCATACGGCTCGAGCCGGACGGTCTCCCCGGCCTGAACGAGCCCTTCCCGGAGGACGCGGCAGTACAGGCCGGGGCGCTCGGCGCGGCGGAAGCGCTTGACGAACTGTGGGTCGCCCATGCGCGCCGCCAGCGTGGCGCAGGGAATGCGCGGCGAGGTGATCTCCAGGATCACCTNGGCCGCGTGCAGCCGGTCGCCGATGGAAAAGGCGGCGCTCTCCAGGCCGTCGATGGTCAGATTTTCGCCGAACGTGCCGGGGNGCATCTCGCGGTCGAGTTCNGCCGCCCACCAGCGGTAGTCCGGCTGGCCATAAATGTAGACAGCCTGATCGACCCCGCCGTGGTGCTTGCCGTCGAGGACGGCATCCCCTTGCAGGCCGAGTGCTGTCACGCGCACAGGCTCGGCAACCGGCATTTTGTAGATGCCTGTCTCAAAGGAAGAGCGGGCAGTCTGGATCGGCCGGGGCCGGCCAAGGTTGACGCTCAGAATTTTCATGTTTTCACTCATGTTTCCGTTTGATCTGTATCTTGGGGTCAAGACCCGACAGGTGAACAAGTAATATCTCGAGTTATCAATAAGGGTCATCGCCCAACTGTCAGGTCTAAGCGTCGCTAAATTGAAAACCCTTTTTCATATTGACTTAAAAATTCGCCATATTTGTGAAATCTTTGGATCGTCCTTCAAATAGTCGCCAGGGGGTCAATCCTCGCGCCCGACAATGGGGGTTAAGAACCTGAGGATGAGAAACGTCACCAGGCTGATGAGAACGGCGATCTCCCAGCGCCCATACCCCACGGCCGCGCCCAACGCGCCGACCATCCACACGCTGGCCGCGGTGGCCGTGCCGCGCACGCTGGCTTCTTCCTTCAGAATCGCTCCACCACCGATGAATCCAATGCCGGTCATCAACCCCTGAATGATCCGCGCCTGGGCATCCTCGCCCGGGCCGACCACGGCAATGGCAATGAGGACGTAAGCGCAACTGGCCACGGCCACCAGCGGAAACGTGCGCAGGCCCATGATTCGGGTAGACTGCTCTCGCTCCCAGCCGACCGGCAAGGTCAGCAGAAAAGCGCCGGCGATCTGGACGAGATACTCCAGAAATTGCCGCCAATCGAGGGGAAGGATGTCCATCAATCTATTCCTCCGGTTCAGCTCCGGGCATAAGTCTTCGTGCGGGCGTGGGCGGCGGCGGGACGCACCAGCCACTCCGTGCCGGCAAAACCCGACGCCAACAGCCGCTCGAATACCGGCTCCGTCGAATCCGCGGCGGTGGTCGCGACATCGGTCGTCTCGAACGGGTATACATCGGCCGCGCCGCTTAATCGAGCGTAAAAAACATTCGCGCCGCCCGGCAAGTAGATAGGGCCGTCGAAGAGCACGTCTTCACGGCGCGCCGGTGGTCGTTCGGAACCCATCCGCGCCGCGAACTGCGCCCGTCCGCCTCGCGCCACCTCGATGCGCGCCGGAACGCGCTCCTCTACCGTCAGATGGGCCAGGTGATAGGGCGTCTGGAAGAAAACCCGCTCGGCAAGGGCCAGCAGCCGGGATGAGTTGTAGGCGTGAATGAGGTAGGCCCCGCCAACCGTCGCGCCGCCGTCCTCACTGACCAACACCGATATGGACAACTCGCGAAAAGGGATGCCGCGGAACTTCGAATCGATGGCCGCCAACTGCAATGCAGCGCGGCCGTTGTTGTCNAACGGCGCCAACCTCTCCCGGCGTAGTTGCTCGCGCCAGTAGGCCAACTCGGCCGTGCCCACCAGCACAACCTCGCGGACGCCGGTGATGGTTGTGATGTAGTCTCGCGCGCCGTCGCTCATGCGCCGCCCTCGCGCCATTTCAACACCTCGCCGCCCTGGCCCATGAGCACGCTGCCCGGGAAGACCCGCAACCGCCACGGCTCCAGGCGCAGCGCGGCGAACGTCTCGGCCGTGGGGCCGGGCCAGGCCGGGACGATGGCCGGATCGTAGCCGACCGGCTCNGGTCCGTCCTTGAACAGATTCCAGACCGNGATGCGCGTCCNGTCGTCGGTCNACANNTGGGCCCGGCACTCGGCCACGCAGGTATCGTGGCTGGGGGTCCAATAGTTGACGGATGCATAGGGATGGGCGTCAAGGTGGGCGCGCTTGACAGGCGTCGGGCTGGTNNCGATCCAGCCNACGAGCCGCTCGCCGTCCCANTGCCAGATGGGGTGCAACACGCGGGAGCGGGGGCGGCCGNGCTTGTCGACTGTAGCCACAGTGGCCCAGACAATGCGGTGGGCCATGTCGATGAAAGCGGGGGCGACTTGGGTCAGTTCGTGCATGGCATCGGTTCTCCCTGGTAAAATGAGTGGCGGAAATCATATCACGTCATGCCGGATGCGGAAAAACCGGCACGCGGGGAACGGCCCGGCCGGGGAGCGGGAACCCTCCACACCAATTCGCCGTCCCCTCCGGAATGGAGAACGCATATGCAAAGCATCGTCATCACNGGCAGCACCCGCGGCATTGGGCTGGGGCTGGCCGGGGAATTTCTGAGGCGCGGCTGCGCGGTCACGATCAACGGCCGCTCGCGNGGCAGCATCGACACGGCGCTCGCCACGCTGGGGCGGNANNTTGACGCCGCTCGCATAGTNGGGCAGCCNGGCGACGTCACCGCNCCGGAAACGCACCAGGCCCTNTGGGACGCGGCCACCGCGGCGTTCGGCCGCGTGGATATCTGGATCAACAATGCCGGTATGGCCCAGCCGATGATCAAGGTATGGGAGATGCCGGAAGCGATGGTTCATCAGATTGTGGACATCAACTTCAAGGGAGCGGTCTTCGGCGCGCAGGTCGCCATCCGTGGCATGATGGCCCAGGGCGGCGGCCACATCTACAACATGGAAGGCTTCGGCAGCAACGGCCGCCTGCGCGCCGGCCTGTCGCTCTATGGCACGACAAAGGCGGGGCTGCGCTTTCTCTCCCGCTCGCTGACCAAGGAGATGGCGGGAACGCCGGTCAAGGTCAGCACCATCAGCCCNGGCATCGTCATCACTNAATTGCTCACCGATCCGTTCAAGGACGATCCCGAAGGGCTGGAGCGCGCCAAACGGGTCTTCAACACGCTGGGCGACAAAGTCGAGACGGTGACGCCGTGGCTGGTCGACAAGATGCTGGCCAACGACAAGTCGGGCGCGGCGATTGAATACCTGACGACGGGTAAAATCATCACCCGCTTTACCCTGGCACCCTTCCGGAAACGCGACCTGTTCAGCGAATGATAATGAGGTTCTGGGCAGCCTCAAGCCCTTGATCGCTATCTATTCGGCATGATCATGGGTTCGGGCGACAGCTGTATCCAGACTCGTAGCCCAGCCCTGGCGCCACAACCGGTCAAACTCAGCATCATCGAGGGCGGCTTTTAGCTGTTGGCGCGTGCGCTCAACCTCAACACGGTCGGCCGGCCACCATCTTGCACCGGATGATACGATCTGGGCCTCAGCCGCGGCTAGGACCGGTACAGCCCAGACTGCATCCCCCCGCACGGCTGCGACAGCAGCCAATCCACTCAGGCATTCGGCCATACCACGCTTGTTGCCGAGCTTGCGGAAGGAGGCGAGGCTATTGAGAAATAGACCTTGCGCGCGCGGAGGATCGCCGTCGTGCAGCGCCATATAACCCAGAGTGTGAATGAGCCGGGCGTGATCCCCAACCGCGTCGGCGCTGCGATATAGCGCCTCCGATCGCTGGTAATAGCCTCTCGCTCGCTCGTAATTCCCTTGGACACGAGCCACCTCGCCGAAGTTATTGAGACAGAAGGCGATCTGCCATGGATCGCCTATTCGTTCGGCCAGGGGCAGCGCTTGCATTAACCAACTTTCTGCCTGCTTATCATAGCCCAGCCCCAGTGACGCGTTGGCCAAATGGATGAGCGTGTTGGTCTTATCCCATGAATCCCCTGCTTGGTCGAAGCGTTCGGCCGCCTGCATTAAGAGACCGTGCGCTTCACGGTCGTGCCCTTGATTTAGCAGCGCGATGCCAAAGCTGAAGACGACCATGGTTTTGCCCAGGTCGAAGTCGAGCTTTTCCACCAACTGGAGTGCTTCTTCGTACAACAGGTTGATGTCGATCAGGTCTCCCTGCCACATAGCCATCATCCCCGCAGCGTTCAGGCTCATGCCGCGGGCCAGATTATCCAGTCCCCTGGTGGCGCCCAATACCTTTTGAGTCCAATCACGCCCTTCATGAAAGTGACCGTGACGATACCAGAACCAGGCATGGAACACGCAGATCTGGCAAGCCACAAGCACGTCATTGCCGGGCTCCAGTCCCCACGAGATCGCTGCCCGGTAATTGTCGTGCTCTTCTTCCAGGTAAGCCAGTCGGTCGATCGCTTGCGGGCCGCCGAGCAGATTCCAACTGGTTAGCGCTTCCTGGGCATACTCCTCGGCATGCCGCCGCTGCAACCCCATCAGCTCGCCCGACTGAGCCAGTTTCTCCAGGGCATAATCCCGGATGGTCTGCAACATCTCAAAACGAGGATCTCCGGTGACCGAATCGACCTGGCGTATCAGGCTGTTATGGAGCAAGGTCTCAACGCCGGTGAAAACATCCAGTTGCTTATCGAAATTGACAATGGCCTCGGCATGTTCCAGGGAAAAACCGCCCACAAAGACGCCCAACCGGGCAAAGAGGGTCTGCTCGGCCGCCGGCAACAGGTCGAAGCTCCAATCGATGGCACCGCGCATCGTTTGCTGACGCGCGGGCAGGTCGGCCGCACCACCGACAAGCAAGGCAATGCTTTGATCCAGTCGCTTGAAGAGTGCGGCCGGCGGCAGCATGCGAATGCGCGCCGCAGCCAGCTCGATGGCCAGCGGCAAGCCGTCAAGCCGGCGGCATATGCCGGCCACAGCGGCGGCGTTCTCGGCCGTCATTTCAAACGAGGGTCGCGCCGCCTGGGCCCGGTCGATAAATAACTGCACGACTTCATATTCCCTCAGAACTTCTAGAGGTAATAGCTCCATCGGCGGAACGGGTAACGTGCCCAACGGGTATTCGCGCTCCCCACGAATCTGTAGCGGGATNCGGCTCGTAGCCAAGAGTTTGATTCGCGGGGCGGCCGCCATCAGTTGGGCGACCAATGGAGCAACGCCGATCACCTGTTCCAAGTTATCAAGTATGATCAAGGCTTCTTTATCTGCTAGATAATCCTTTAGATTATCGAATGGTGGGCGGCCGCCACCCTCGCGAATTCCAAGGGTGTGGGCGATAGTCGTCATGACAAGAGCCGGGTCGCCAATGGGGGACAGGTCCACGAAGAAGGATCCATCGCGAAACCGGTTGTGCAGGCGATGTCCTATTTCCAGACTGAGACGAGTCTTGCCCATCCCGCCGGGGCCTGTTAGCGTCACCAGACGCGATGATGTATCTGCCAGGAAGCGCATGATATCATTCCGCTCGCGCTCACGACCGATGATCGCCGTCGGGGGTTTCGGCAGGTTGCCCAGGAATCCTTCAGCCGACTGCAAAGCGGGGAAGTCATTCCGCAAGCCATCCAGCCACATTTGGTGGACCAGTTCGGGACGGCTGAGACCCTTTAGAAGGTGCGTGCCCATCTCGACGAGAGTCACGCCGTGTGGCAAGTCATCTGCTACGAGCGCGGCCGTTGCTTGCGACAGGAGTGTTTGCCCCCCATGGGCCAAGCCACGAATGCGAGCGCAACGGTTTACGGTCGACCCATAGTAGTCACCATCCCGCCAGTCGGCCGCGCCAGTATGAAGTCCAGCACGCACCCGCAATTGGAACGGCAAGTCTGGGAAACTGACGGCGAATGCTCTCTGGATTTCACCGATGGCCAGCACCGCGTTGCGGGCCTGTTCGAACACCGCGAAACGGCTGTCACCTTCCCCACGCGGTCGAACGACCTGGCCCGAGTGTTCGCGTACGACTGTCTCGATTAGGGCATCATGACGTGACATGGCGGCCTGCATCGCATCCGGGAACTGTTCCCAGAGAGCCGTGCTGCCCTCAATATCCGTCAACAGAAATGTGACCGTTCCAGTTGGAAAGTTATCCATTAAATTTTGAATCATACCTAATCTGCCCAGCGGATCATAATGGATGCAGTCACGACATACAACCACTCCATTCCGGGGATTATCAGTCATCTCGGGGAAATTCGACTCCGTGCCCGCCCAATCCATGAAAGTCGCCTAAACTCTTTGCCCCGCTCTACAGCCGTTTGTTAAAATCCTCTCCGCGATGGGCATTTTGAGCGAAGCAGCTTTCTGGCGCACGCTGGCGGCCGTGGGGATTTTCCTCGTCGGGCTGGTCTACGTGCGCGGCTGGCGGCGCCTGCAGCCCTTCCACAAGGGGCCGCCGCCGAAGGATGCTCCGGCTTCGACCCGCTCGCTCCGGTTCTTCATCGCCGGGCTGGCGTTGCTGGCCGTGGCCCTGATTTCGCCGCTGGGCTACCTGTCGACGCAGTATTTCAGCGCGCGCATCGTCCAACACATGCTGATCGTCGCCTCCATCCCCAGCTTTCTCATGTTCGCCAACCCGGTCCCGGCCCTCATTTATGGACTGCCGGACCGACCCCGCGCAAAAGTAATGGCCCTTGCGGCGACGTCAGGTCCGCCGNGCAACAGCCGCCGGTTTGCGCGATGGGCGACCTCCCCGGGCGTNACGTTNCTGGCCTTTCTCTGCATTTGCTGGCTCTGGTATGATCCGGTGGTCCATGCGGCGACGCTGCGCTATGGCGTTGTCCACGCCCTCGAGATCCTCAGCCTGTTCGGCGTCGCGCTGCTAAACTGGTGGCATATAACCGCTGCCTGGCCGCAAGTCCATGACCCTATGCCGCCGATCATCCGCGTGCTCTATGCGTTTGTCAGTATTTGGCCGATCAAGATCATTGGCCTCATTCTGCTGTTTCTCCAGCAACCGCTCTATGACTATCCGGCCACCTTCCGCTTCAGCGGCCTGCAAATCGACGATTTCATATTCGGCGGTATCATCGCCTGGATAGTGAGCGGTCTGGCTTATGCCGTGGCCACGATTGGCCTGGTCAACGACTGGCTGGCGCGAGAANTCGACAAGCCGGCCCTGCCCGAATCAAAGTGGGCCACCGACGAGGCGATGATCGCTCCCGGTATCAAGCGCTAAATCAACATGGACCAACCCGTTCGCCCGATAATTCCCCCCAGCGCCTGGATCGCCGACACCGCCACCGTGCGCGGGGCTGTCACCCTGGGCGAAGACGTTAGCATCTGGTTCGCCGCCGTGCTGCGCGGCGACGAAGCGCCGATCACCGTCGGCGACCGCACCAACATCCAGGATGGGGCGGTGATCCACGTCTCGGCCGGGTTCCCGTGCGTGGTCGGCCGCGAGGTCACCATCGGCCACGGGGCGGTCGTCCACGGCTGCACCGTGGAAGATTGCGCCCTCATCGGCATTCGGGCGACCGTGCTCGACGGCGCGGTCATCGGCGCGGGGGCCGTCGTGGGGGCGGGAGCGGTCGTGCCGCCGGGGATGCACGTGCCGCCGGGGATGCTGGCCCTGGGCGTCCCGGCCAAAGTCGTCGGCCCGCTGACGGACNCGCAACGCTCGGCCGGGCCGCGGGCCGTGGGCAATTACCTGGTCAGAAAGGAAGCGTATCGAGAGGGGAAGTATTAGCGGCGAGTGGCAAGAGACATTTATTGACATAAGACTGCCGACCGCTGAAATACTGACCCACCCACTGACTGTCTACTAGATCCTGAATACCCCATCATGCTCACCATCTCTAGCCCCCAAAACCCCCGCGTCAAGCGCGTCATCAAGCTCAACGACCGGCGGGCGCGCGACGAGGCGCGGCAAACGGTCGTTGAAGGCGTGCGCGAGGCGCGGCTGGCCCTCGGTCGCGGCATCGTGCCGGTAGAGGCCTACCTCTGCCCGGAGCTCATCGACGGCCCGGAGGCGAAGAAGGTGGCCCAACACCTGCGAGCCATCGCCGCCACGGGCATGAGCAAGATGTTTCTCGTCTCGCCGGAGGTATTCGCAAAGATGGCCTATCGCGGCGAGAGCGGCGGTCTGCTGCTGGTCATCGCCTATCGGTCGCTCCGCCTCGATGACCTGCAATTTCGCGGCGCGCCCTTCCTGGTCGTCGTCGAGGAAGCGGAGAAGCCGGGCAATCTGGGGGCGATCCTGCGCACGGCCGATGCCGCGGGTGCAGACGCGGCTATCGCGCCCGCGCCGGCCGACGGGCGAGGGACAGATTTACATAATCCAAACGTTATCCGCGCCAGTTTGGGAGCCTACTTCACCGTGCCGGCCGTGGCGACGAGCAATGAAGAGGCCATCGGCTGGCTCAAGCGGCAGGGGATCGCCATCGTCGCCGCGACGCCGGCGGCGGAGGTGCTCTACACTGACACGGACCTGACCGGACCGGTGGCGCTGGCCGTCGGCAGCGAGGCCTGGGGTCTCAGCGACGCCTGGCTGGCCGCCGCCGACCGGCGCGTGCGCATCCCAATGGCCGGCGACGTTGATAGCCTGAACTTGTCGGCCTCGGCCGCGTTGCTGATGTATGAGGTCGTCCGGCAGCGGGGAGAAACAACGGAGAAAGGGAGCAGGGGGGAAAGGGGGACAGGGTGATCTCTTTAGCCCCTTTCTCCCCCTCACCCTTTCTCCCTTTCCACACGGCAATCCCGAATTGCCGTTCGACCCAAAACAGCCGATAATAGAACTGTCGCCCACCACGACCAACCCGCGCCGGGAGCCCGGTCGCGCTTAACAGTTCAAGCCTTGCCTGGGAGATTCCAGGCGTTCCCAAGGAGAAGCAAGCCATGTCCAAGCTCGTTAAAGTTGCTGTCACGGGAGCCGCCGGCCAGATCGGCTACTCCATTCTACCCCGCATCGCCAACGGCGAAGTCTTCGGCCCCGACACGCGCGTCGCCCTGCACNTGCTGGAGATCACNCCAGCNATGCAGGCGCTCGAGGGCGTCGTNATGGAACTCGACGACTGCGCCTTTCCCCTACTCGACAATATCGTCATCAGCGACGATCCCAAGGTCGCCTTCGACGGCGTCAACTGGGCCTTCCTCATCGGCTCGCGGCCTCGGTCAAAGGGGATGGAGCGCGGCGACTTGATCAAGGTCAACGGCCCCATTTTCGTCGGGCAGGGCCAGGCGCTCAGCGAAGTGGCGGCCGACGACGTGCGCGCCTTGGTCGTGGGCAACCCGGCGAACACCAACGCCCTGATCGCCATGAACAACGCCGGCGACATCCCGGCCACCCGCTTCAGCGCCCTGACGCGGCTCGANCAGAACCGCGCCTATGCCCAGCTGGCGCAGAAGGCCGGCGCGCGCGTCACCGACGTCAGCAACGTCACCATCNGGGGCAATCACAGCGCCACGCAGTACCCCGATTTCGAGAACGCGAAGATCAACGGCCGCCCGGCGATGGACGTCATCAGCGACCACGATTGGCTGCGCGGGCCATTCATTGAGACGGTGCAGAAGCGCGGCGCGGCCATCATCGCCGCCCGCGGGCTGTCCTCGGCCATGTCGGCCGCCAACGCCGCCCTCGACCACGTGCGCAGCTTCCTTCACAAGACGCCCGACGGCGACTGGTTCTCGGCCGTTGTCCCATCCGACGGCAGCTACGGCATCGACGAAGGGCTCATGTTCTCCTTCCCCGTCGTCAGCGACGGCAACGGCGGCTGGAGCATCGTCCAGAGCTTGCCGTGGAGCGACTTCGCCAAGGAAAAGATCGCCATCACGCAGGACGAGTTGCGCGAGGAAAAGGCGGTCATCGCCGACCTGTTGCGATAGATTCACCGGCGGCGCNGACCGGGGATGGAGATTGGCCCCGGTCCCGCCCGCCATTTTTGCAGCGCCGCCATTCCTGACCTAGCCCTGCCTCATCCAGGAATGACGGCGCTCTGAACAACACTATGATCAAGAATATNAACCACATCGCTATACTCGTGCCCGAACTGGAGAGCGCGCTTGATTTCTGGGAAGGCGCGCTGGGGCTGAAGCTGGCGCGCACAGAGTCCGTGCCGAGCGAAGGCGTCGACGTGGCATTCCTGCCAGTGGGCGGCAGTAACATCGAACTGATGAAGCCGACCGTGGCCGACACGGGCGTGGCCCGCTTTCTGGAAAAACGCGGGCCAGGCATCCACCACATGTGCCTGGAGGTCGAGGACATTGAGGCGGTNATGACTCGTCTGCGNGAGCACAACATTCAGCTCATCAACGAGCAAGCGGTTGAGGGCCACGGCGGCCGCAAATACGCCTTTGTCCACCCGAAAAGCACGGGCGGCGTGCTGGTGGANCTATATCAATTGAGTGACGAGAATTAGATACGAAATACGAGATACGAGATACGAAAGAACCAGTNCATTTCCTTCGTATCTCGTATTTCGTATCTCGTATTTTTCAAGGAGATAATCTATGTCTGAACAATACGATGTCGTTGTTTTGGGCGCCGGGCCGGGCGGCTACGTGGCCGCCATTCGCGCCTCGCAACTGGGTCTGAAGACGGCCGTCGTCGAGAAGGAGTACATGGGCGGGGTCTGTCTTAACATCGGCTGCATCCCCACCAAGGCGCTGCTCAAAAATGCCGAGGTNGCCCACACGCTGAAGCACCGGGGCAAGGAATTCGGCTTCAGCTTCGACAANCTGCAACTGGANTACACCGCCGCTTTCAAGCGCAGNCGGCAGGTGTCNGACCGGCTGGTGAAGGGCGTCGGCTTCCTNATGAAGAAGAACAAGATCGACGTCTACGACGGCGCGGGCAAGCTGACCGGGCCGAATACGGTAGCCGTGAAGCTCAACGACGGCCAGGACGCGACGCTAGAGGCCAAGAACATCATCATCGCCACCGGCGCGCGACCGCGGCCGTTCCCCGGCGTCGAGTTCGATGGCCAGAAGGTCATCTCCTACATCCCGGCCATTCTGGCCGAGAACCCGCCCAAGTCGGTCGTCATCATCGGCGGCGGGGCCATCGGCGTCGAGTTCGCCTACATGTGGGTCAACTACGGCGTCGACGTGACTATCCTGGAGATGATGCCCCACCTGCTGCCCAACGAGGAACCGGAAGTCAGCGACGTGCTGGAGAAGGCCTACAAGAAGCTGGGCGTCAAGTTCCAGACCAACGCCAAGGTCACCGGCATCGAGAAGACCGACGGCGGCGTGCGCGTCACCGTTGAGGGCGGCGAGCCGCTGGAAGCGGAGGTCTGCCTGGTGGCGATCAACTTCATGCCCAACACCGAGGACATTGGTCTGGAGGCGGCCGGCGTGGCGCTGACCGAGCGCAAGAACGTGGCCATCGACGGCAACATGCGCACCAATGTGCCCCACATCTACGCCATCGGCGACGTGGCCACGGACTACCGGCTNGCCCACATCGCCTCGGCCATGGGCCNNGTGGCGGCCGAAACCATCGCCGGACACCCGACGGTGTCGCTCGACTTCCGCATGATGCCGCGCTGCACCTACAGCCAGCCGCAGGTGGCCAGCTTCGGCTACACCGAGGCGGCGGCCAAGGAAGCNGGCTACGAGATCAAGGTCGGCCAGTTCCCNTTCCAGCCGAACGGCAAGGCGCTGGGCCTGGGCGAGCGCGANGGNTTCGTGAAGATCATCGCCGACGCCAAGTANGGCGAGATCCTGGGCGCGCANCTNGTCGGCCCGGACGTGACCGAGCTACTGCCGGANCTNACGCTGGCGCANAANAACGANNTGACGGCCGAGGAGATCGCCCGCAATGTCCACGCCCATCCGACATTGAGCGAAGCGCTGATGGAAGCGGCGCACGGGGTGGAGGGGACGCCGATACATATTTGATAGGAGTCATGTAACGGATAGCCCCGGTTTGCAAAGCAAAACCGGGGCCTAGACTTTGGCCTTATGAAGAAGCCTCTAGCGAAAGTTAGAGGCTTTTTCCGTCGAAAAATGCCGGTTAGTGGAGAGGCAAGAAGCTAAGATCGAGCGGCGGCGAAGGCTGCATGGCGTAGGGCGGGCTGAATCCAGCGCAAATCCCCCCTGGTCAGCCATGAACCGGGGTCAAGCGGCTGGAATTGATGAGTGCCCCACAGGGCGGCGCGGTAGCCACGCCACAAGGTATTGAGCGACCAGCGACCACTGCCGTGCCACCAGCGGGTAGGAACGGCGGGGCCGCGGGTCAGGCCCCAGGAGCGATAGCCGGCCAGAAGGAGCAGCGCATAGACCCAAGCACTCCATTGGACCGAGGTCACCGCGGCGACCGGATTCCAGCACTG
>JAACJX010000158.1 GCA_014237545.1 Ardenticatenia bacterium
AGAATCAAAAATATCCAAGAGTTCTCGGCCAAGCCCTGCTCTGACGTGCGACGCGGCTACCCCGCTTCTCCGTTTTGGGCCAACCGAGAGGACTTCATTGGTTTCCGGTTGTGGTCGGGCGGGCAAACGGCCGCGAACGCCTGCGAGCGAATATTCTGAGGCGCAAGTATACCACAGTGAAAGTGACGCGAAAGCGACGGGAGGCAACCGGCATGATGACGATTGCCTGTCACTTGCTCCCGCCGCTTAGGGCCGGTGGATGCCCGGCACGAAAACCCGCCAGACGGGGGCGATCGTGCCCGTCGCTTCGACCGCGCCGACGTCGCACTCCTTATCGCTGGCGACGTTGTTCGCGTTCTGGTTGCGCGGCTGCCCGCGCTGGTCGACGCCTCCCACCGGCGCGGCCATACATTCGGCGCTGGGGGAGCGATCGATGGCCGGGCTTCCCGCCGGCAGGGCGTGGGTTTGCGTCGACCCGCCGTTATTGCCCAGCGTCGGGTTTAGCACGCCGGCCAGCGGGCCCGCGGGGGTGAAGCTGTCGCCGGTGGGCGTGAACCCGAAGACGCCGTTGTTGCCGTTGAAGCCAAAGCCATTGAAGTGATTGCCGGCGATGGCCTTCCCGGCGTGAAACACCTCCCGCCCCTGGCCGCCGGCCGTGTTTCCGGCAACGAGACTGCGCCGGATCGTCAGCTCGGCCGTGCCGCCCAGGTTCTGAATTCCGCCGCCGTTGCCGGTGGCGGTGTTGCCGGTGACGGTCGCGTTTTCCAGAACCATAATGGCCTGGTTGGCGATACCCGCGCCACTGGCGGCTGTATTGCCGCTGAGGGTAGTATTGGCGATGGTCAGGCCTCCCTTGCCGTTCATGACGCCGCCGCCGGTGGTGGCGTCATTGGCAGCGATGAGACTTTGAGTTAGCAACAGCGAGCCATCATACTGATACACTCCACCGCCATTTGCGGCCGCGTTACCGCTGATCGTCGTGGTATTCACCGTCGCCTGAGCGTTGTATAGGTAGACGCCGCCGCCATTCCCAGACGCGGTTGTGTTGTCGAGAATGCGACTGCCGGCGATCGTGAGCGNCGAATCCCGCGCCATCAACCCGCCGCCATCGGTGTTGTTGTTCTCACTGATCGTGCTGTTCACGATCGTGGCTTCGCCATCGAGCAAATAGAGCGCCGCGCCGCTGCTGCCTTGCCCACTGTTACCGCTGATGATCGCGTCGTTGATGGTAGCTGTCACGTATTGGAGAGACAGGCTGCTGCCACTGCCGGCCGAATTGCTATAAAATTGGCTACCCGAGATCTCAACTTCCCCGCCGTAAGCGAAGATGCCTCCTCCGGCCCCACTTTCGTTGTTGCTGATGATGCTGTCGCGTATCGTCAAGTCGCCATAGGCAAGGATCGCGCCGCCATAATCAGACTCCGCAAAGCCATTGACCATCGCGACATTATCCAGATTCAACTTGCCGGTGGCTGCCACAGAAACTAGCCTGAAGGGATCATCCCCAACGCGTTGGATCGTGGAGCCATTGCCCTGGATCGTGATCTCTGTCGTGATGGCGGGTAAACCGGAGTAGCCGTAAAAAATGCTGTTGACATCCTCAATCGAGAAAACGCTGCTCGACGGCAGGGAGATCAAATCCGCGCCGGCCGGCGCGCCGGCGGCGCAGTCGTCATAGGGGCGACCGTTGGTCGTGTCATTTGCATTCGCGATCGCCTCGATCAGCGAGCACTTCCCATTATCGGCGATGTTCACCTCGCCACTGGCGACTGTGATGGTTGCTGCATGAAGTGGCGCGCCGCTAAGCGCCAGCAGGAGCGCGGCGCCAGCCAGCGTTCCGGCCGCTCGCCGGGCGATCCGCTGCCGGGCGCGGTCCATTTCGCGCAGGCGACCATAGAAATAGACCAGCCGCCCGGCCAGCCGGGGATCGCGGCCAAGCACTCCGGCCAGCCAGGATCGCCGCCGCACGCTCCCTNCTTCCTTCGAAACCATTGGAGATTCGCCCGTTGTGGATGGTAGGTGTTGAGACATGAGTTCTCCTGACTGTTGCCGAGAATTGGCCGCGGCCTTTTCACCGACATAGATCGTCATTCAGTTCGTCGCGGACATGCGGCAATCTATCATAACTATGCGGATAAGTGAGCCGCTTGACGGGAACCCGCGCTGCGGCTTCCGCGCAAAATGAAAAATGTTTGGCCAGCAAGTCGGGGCCGAACAACCTTCCGGCGACCGTGTGCTGTACCAGGGTTAACGCCGATTGCCTGTAACCGAGCGATTCAATTTGCGCGCATTCATCCCTTTCGGTTTTAGCCAGCGAATAAACCACGGAAAGAGGTATCTCCGCCGGCGCGAGGTGAACCGGCTGGAGCACGTCGGGCATCTTCAATTGGGGGAAATGAGGCCGGGCGGTAACCGTAGATCCATCTATCAGCTTCACCGGCAGGGTATCGTCGATGACGCGTCGCCACCGCTCATTCTCCGACTCGGCTAGATACCGGGCGAGGGTCGACTTGCCAGCGCCGGACTCGCCGACAAAGGCAATAAGCTGATCGCCAAAGGCAACCACACTGGCATGAATGCAAAAGATCTCCTGCAACGCCAGGGCCAAAATCAGCGGCGCGCCGAGGGTCGTCATCGCGCGCAACTCTACAGCGCAGTCGGTATCGATCTCAACCTCGGTTACCCGGCGGCCGTCGGGGGCGATCCAGTACGTGCCGATACCATCCACCGCCAGCCGGTAGCCCGCGGCCGATTCGTGGCAAACCACCTGTCGCATCCCGTCGCCGATCAGTCCCAGCCCGGCAAAGACGCGCCGGCCGCCATCGGGCCCCGGCGCGTCCCACTCNTCCNACCAGGCGGCCGCGCCCNNTTCNNCNAAGGGCTGCATGGCGGGNAGANNGACNTCNGTCACCAGCCGCGCCCCGGCCACNCGNTAGGCGCGTGGNNCNCCGGGGCGNNNGGAGACNAGNTCGATGANNGNGGTGTAGGNCATGGAGTNAGGACCAGTAGCGTTGGAGCCAGAGTTCGAGGCAGAGGATGCGCCAGAGGAGTAGGGAATCTGGTGATAAATCAAAGCCTGTATCAAGGCGGTTGCACAGCCATGATGGATCGACATATCCTCGTTCGACTACCTGTGGAGATGAGAGTAGATTTCTTACTTTGGACCATTCATGTATCTGCAAGCCTTTCAGTGCAAGTGTGACAAATGTCGTTCGATCGCGTCGTAAGCGAATCTCCTCCGGTAAGATTCCCTTCATTGCCAGCCGATGCACACGTCTGTCATAATCCGGACCACCTAGAATATAAGCGNGAACGGCCATGACGAACTCTACCAACCGGCGATCATAGTATGGATGTACGGCATCTAGATGATGGCGATTATATTGATAGCGGACGACTGAATATCCTTGACCCAAAGCGTCCGGAGTCAGGCCCTTATATCGTTCCCATAATCCTGGTCGCCACCCTTCACCTCCTGTTGGCTGCGCCATAAATTCTGCAATATTGGTTCTTCTAATGAACTGTTTATTGATGGCCGCCACGAACTTCTCCGGGCGTCGAGGGATGAACCGGCGATATCCGTGTCGAAGACTGGAAGGGATTAAACGTCGTAATCCATGATCGAAGAAGGTGTCCCGCCAATCAATTGTCGCGGCATGGCTACCGGTTGTTTTTATTATGTCCAACAATCTTCCGTGAAGAAGCATATCCAAGACCCAATATGCTCCCCCCCCAAAAAGTGAATCGCCATAATATCCAACAAGAAGTAGCTTTACACCGGCCACTTCAGCAGCACTTCTGACCGATGCCGGGAGTAAGGCATAAGGATCGGTGAGAATGTAATCACGCGATGTAGACCAATCATCCAAATCCTTCAAAGGCCATTTATCATCGCAAAGGAGGAATTGGGGTTGTATGTCGTATTCTTTGACTAATGGACGAATATAAGATCGCTCATCACATTCAACTAATTCGTCAAAAGCATACGAAAAGCTTTTTAGCGGTTGGGGAATTTTCTCGTTTGATGCCATTAGCGTGGCTGCCAATGCAGCGATAGCCGATGAATCCAGCCCACCACTTAGCGACACACCAATATCACCAATACACCGCATTCGACATTGAATCGCTTTCTTCAGAAGATCCAAATAATGTTCGGCATAATCTTGTTCTTTTTGGTAGCAAATGATGTAGTTCGGATCGATGCTCCAGTACGACCAAATCCTAACGTCATTCTCTCCAACCGAAAGGCCATGGGCCGCAGGAAGGTAGTAAATATTTCGATACAGCGTCTCTTTCGGATCCTCGCCCAATCCTGTCAGGTAGACGGCAATGTAATTCTCATTGATTTGGGGAACAACGTCAGGATGAGCAAGGAGATTTGAAATTTCGGAGGCAACCAGACAAACCCGGTCATTCAACATGTAACAAAGGCCGCGATCCCCCAATGGATCCCGTGCCGCGAAAAGTCGGCTTTGTGATTTATCCCATAGAACAAAGGCAAATTCTCCCAAGAGATAAGAGAGGCAATCCTCTTTCCATCGTTCATAAGCTCGTAGTAACAAGCACGCGTCACAAATATTCTTTATAGCATCTGGTGGAATTCCCAAAAGTTGCCCAAGTTCATCCCGGTTATCAAGACGAATATCAGCAGATAAAATAATCTCGCCTAAGGATAATTGATCACACTCAGTACAAATCTCGGGCAGGATTGTGAAGTGGCCCCAACCAATTGCGCACGAACCCTCACTCCACACATCACACCCATCCGGTGCTCGTTCCAGCTTGGCTGCCNGCATTTGGCTAACAATCCCCGATTGGACGCTAATACCGGAACGGTTAAATACCCCTACAAATGAACTCATAACCGCAAATTAATTCAATCGCGACTCGATTTCTAGTGGTTCGGTAATTTAACAAGACCATTCCCGGAAGAATACCGAGAATGGTCTTGTAGCTTACTATTCAGACTGAAACCGTGATACCGCACCAACGAACTGTACTTCGACCACTATTCAAACAAAATTGCCGTGTGTGGCTTCGATAAATTGGCCTTGCTCTTAGGGCCCTGGGGTCGGAGTAGGCCCACCGACATTGTATGCCGCATTGGGATAAAAACTCTCGGCAAAGCCCCCCCTGGTAGGGGAGAGGGTCAATGTACGAATGTCCCCGAAGCGAACTAGGCTCGGCTTTATATACGGCTTTTTCTCACNGCTGCCCAACTTNGGCGTTATCGTTGACTTCTCCGGTTTCATCATAATAATCTCCAAGCACTTTGGCGCAATCATACAAAGGCGGAACCCGAATACTCCACAATATCTGTGAATTTAAGGTTGCAACATTAGAGTCGGATCGCCCAGGATCGTCCAGCCGAGTAGCACATCAACCATTTCCGGATACTGATAAGATAGATATTTCTTAGCTGTCTGCATCGCATCGCCGATAGTCATCCCATCAGAGGTCATCAACGGCATCATGCGCTCGCCCAATTCCCGCTCAGAGATCGCATTTGTGATGGTTGTCGAGCCGGCCACCGCCGCCGCACCATTTAGGCCCGAGAGCAGGAACTTGTGTCCAAGGGANATAGCAGCCGGATCCACATAGTACGTGTTGTAGCACCCCCACTGAGTGACTACCATAGGCGTTGAGTTCTTTAAACCTTGAGCATCTGCATAATGCAGCAAAGCAGTCCGGTTTAAAGTCCATTGGTACTGGTTCGAGTGCCCAACGAAACTGGCCAAACGAGGACCTTCTGCCATGGTTTGAATGAGCTTCGTCTTCGCGTCTGTGAGGCCCAGCTCATTGATATAAGCCCGCTCAATGTCCCAACCGTCACTTCTTGCCTGAGCCATGGCGGCGACAAACGTTTCACTATCCTTCTGGAAGCCAGCGTCCGCTGCAAACAAGGCCGTCAGCGGGTTCGTGTTTGCATCGTAAGCGACTGTCTTGGCCACAATCATGTTCAACTCTTCGACAGAGAGCACAGGGAAGCGACCAATAGGCTTGTCCGGGATGTTATCCCCATTCACATCCGTAAAGAGAGGATCAACCGGCGCAAAACCCACCGAGCCAATCGAAGGCATATAGAGTGAAGGAATAAAGCTTATGCTACTACCTGAGTAGCGACGATAGTCATACGTATCGCCGCCCACCAATAGCACGTAATCCACGCCCATCACATTGATCGCGTGGCGGATGTAGTCGCGAATTGCCTGGGGATCGAATACGCCGCCGCTGTATTGAGCGTAAACCTGCGTAACGTCCACCACTTTCACATCATAGAGGGACGAACGAGCATCAACAAATGGCTTGAGACCGGAGCGAAAGTTCGGATGGGCGATGACAAGATACTCGGCTGTGCCACTTTTGATATCCTCGAACTCCGCCGCCTTCGATATCTCCGGCGTTAGCACGGAACTGGCAGTCGTGACATAGTAAGTAGCGTTTGTTCCACCTACAAAATTCACCCGATAGCCAGCGCCGTCGGATTCTACGCTCGCTCCATTCAGGCGTGTAGGCCGTCCTGCATCTAGGCGATAGACCAATACCTGGTTACTTGACAAACCAGTTACGCTGAATGCCTGAGCTTCAGCGGTGAAATCTAGTCGTCCGCCTATTGCCTTGAAGGCTCTGGGATAGTTCAACCCAAACGACTCGAGAGCGAACATATTGTACTCCACACCCGGTATCATCGCCGTGTTGAGTGCAAACGCGTTGGCTCCTTCTTTTAGCAGGCCGTTTGGCAATTGGGCTGTCAGCTGGACTACGTCACGATCCTTGAACTGGTAATCAGCCACCTGGGTCGCGTTCATGCTAACCAGAACGCGGTGCTCATTACCCGGGACCATGTCCTCTCTACCCCACAAATTGACGAACACAGTGGAAGGAGCCGCTCCAGCCACGTAGTTATCTACAGTTAACGTGCTTTGGTATTTTTGCAGATAATTCGCGTCGACGTAGAAGAAGGTATCGATCCAAGGATCATCGCCTGGGGATGTATCGTAGTAAGTGTTATTCTTCTCAACGGTCGTAGTTTCCATATAGTAGCTTGGATAGACCGCGTTTCGTGACACTTTCGACCGCGAAATAGCAACCCGGCTGGCCAAAGCGCTGTTCACCTCGAGCCTGTAGACGTTGGTATCCGTGTAGAGGGTGTCCAGGCCTTCGCCATAGAACTCGATGTAGGCTCCCGGACCAAACTTAGAAGCAGAAACGTATATAGCAACGGGTATTCCCTTATGCGTGAGGGCTAGACTGTTCCCGGAAATATCGAGCAGGTCAACTCCCGCCGCCTTGATTTGCTCGTAGGTCACGCGATAGATGCCACTTTCCTTGACGCGGAACTCCAGTGGCCCGATTGCCGAGGTAGCATCAAGGGAATTTGTACTACTGGTACGCGCCTGGTCTGAACCGGCGCTAACTGTTGTAGCACGCTCGGCAGCCAAGGCCGCACTCTCGGCCGCGATAGACTCCCAATCGATCAGTTCGGGTTCAACGCGTTCACCATATGGTTCATTCAGGATAAAGGGGCCGTGGTAGCGACCAGTACCATCCAGCGCTACGTCTTCAATATAGAAATCTCCTTCAGGAGCGCCGTCGATTTCGTAGCTGTAATCCGTCAAGGACATGGAATCGACAACTGACGACCGGATTAAGCGCTCATTCAGCTTGGTATAGCCGTCATCGCTGCGGACGTAGAGGTTAAAGCCGGCATTCCCCGACTCAGTGGCTGTAGACCAATCGAATCGAATTCCGCCAGTGGTCGCGCTGCCGTTGAAATAGACAACGGTGACCGGCGTCGTCACGTTGATCGTAGAACAATCCTGGTCAGTGGGCGAAGCCGGTGGGGTTGGCGGGTTTTGAGCAGTGCCCTCAACACAAGCGGTATTTGCTACCGTTTGAGTTTGTGTTGGCGTGGGATCGACCATAACCGTAAACTGGATGATCTTCGGGTTCTGGAAGTTGGGATCCTCAGGCAACGGACCTAGATCAAGGCACTTGATGGTCCCCCCGTAGGTACCAAACGGAACGGCAGTACCTATCGGCTTTTCATAGGTACAGGTAACTCCGGCGGGCAATGGAGCGAACGACATTAGCGCCAGCTCAGGGGGCAATGTGTCGGTGATGATGTTATTAACTGTCTGGTTACTGTTATTCGGGTTGTTATCCCCGCGATTGGCATACTGCAAGGTGTAAGTAAACGTGCCCCCCGGCGGTGCGGAAGCCAGGCTGGCAGTCTTCTCGATGTCCATGCGGATGGGTGGTACTCTAATTGGAATCTCGAATCCAGTCTGGCAATTGCACTTAGAACTATTCTCTGGAATTGCCTGATTGGGAAAACGACAAAGAGCACCTGTTGAATTTGACCAGGCGGTACAGTATGGTACATTGAGAGTACCATCATTGTCATTATCGACACAAACCGCAGTAAGGGTGAGGGTCTGCACAGCGATGACCTCACTCGCTATATCACCACAAGTGTCGGGATGAGAGCCTACCGAGTTGCAAGTCGTATAACCACTGTTAGCTATCGTACAGTCATTATTCTGCACACAGACGCGCCCATCAGGAACTCCGCCACAAGTAGAGCCAGTATCAGTGGCACCATCCAGATTGACAATTCCGGTGCTGCCAATATCCAGACTGGAGATACTGCATAGTCCAGTCTTTGCGCCGTCAGCGCCTCCACCGTCGGTGGCAAAGTAGATGCCGATATCATAGCGCTGGGAAGCATTGGCACCTATTTGAAATTGAGTGGTGAAAGTTGTTGTATCCCCTGGGTAATCACAAGGGTCAATTATAATAGGCTCCCCTNCCTGAGTAAGCGACACGTCATTAGCTGTACATCCCATGTTTCCTGTAACAGGTGGTTGGGATACATCCAATAAACACTTTCCACTGATAGTTGTGAAAGGTGATATTGCTTGGCTTTCATAAAGAATCGCATTAAACCCCCTCGCCTCCGCCTCCGGCCAAATCACCGGCTCGATTGGCTCGAACCCTGNCGGCACGGCCCCCGGCCGCCCGCCCTGCGCCAGTGCCGTCCCCCCAATCGCCAGCGCCGCCAGCAGCAACAACCCCAGGACGAACAGCAGTCCGGTCTGGCGGGTAATACCCTTATGATTTCGATTCTTCTCGTTCATCGAATTGTCCTCCCAACCTCTCCCTCGGCTGAATAATCCAGCCCACTCACTGACTCCAATCGCACAAGAGAACGGCTATCAATTGGATAATGCCTCTGGGCCATCACCGAGTTGTTGTCTCGATGGCCGTATCACCATGAATAANAAGGCAACGAATCAATCACATTCTGGAGAAAGAAAGACCTGACCAGCACGACGGAACTACATAATCGACAATCAGGCTTCTTTTGATTAACAAATAAGACCTGGTCACTTCTGGGCTCTGGTGGCGGTCCAGACCCGTAACAACAGGATGGCTGCCTGCCTGTATCTATGATGATTCAACCGGCAGGTAGGCGATAATGCCATGCGATCCCGCACACTACCTCCTGCCTAGTAGGATATACTCATTGAGGAGCTAAGTCAACGAGGGAAAACGCCCTTTCACGCATGCTTCACAGCCACGATTTGGGTGCTGACCCGCGGCCTAGCGGCATTATGTCGATATTTTCACGATTGACATCCCCAATGGCCTATGCTACTCTGTCCGCAAGTTAAGATCATGAACACCAAATCGCATTTCGCGCAACTGCAGGGCTTATTACTTGGCGCTTTACTCGCCGATTTGTCCCTGCCTGCCCGTCTTGCGTAGCGATTGATCTTCATACCCATGTCGCACCGGCCGCAGGCACACCCTGCGGCCTTTTCGTTTCCAGAGCGGTGAAGTCGCAGGTGGCAGGTCGCAGGCAATCAATCTGTGAAAACTGTGCAATCTGTGGATTCTTCTTCTTAGGAGTGACGCCATGATGACCGAACCGAAGACTCGCGCCCATAAACAAAAAAAGGCCTACGACTTCCACGCGCTGGAGGCCAAGTGGCGGCCACAGTGGCGCGCCGCCGACCTGTACCGCACCGGGGACGACCCGGACAGGCCCCGGTACTACATCCTGGATTTCTTCCCCTACCCGTCCGGCGACGGCCTGTCGGTCGGCCACTGCCGCAACTACGTGCCCACCTGTGTCAGCGCCCGCTTCCACCGCATGCGGGGCTACAACGTGCTGCACCCGATGGGCTGGGACGCGTTCGGGCTGCCGGCCGAGAACTACGCCATTCAGCACGGCGTCCATCCCGCGGCGACGACCCGGCGCTTCGTGGCCAACTACCGCCGCCAAATGGAACTGGTGGAGTGCTCCTACGACTGGTCGCGGGAGATCAACTCTACCGACCCGGCCTACTATCGCTGGACGCAGTGGTTCTTCCTGCTGCTGCACCGGCGCGGGCTGGCCTATCGCGCCCCCGGCCGCCAGTGGTGGTGCCCC
>JAACJX010000361.1 GCA_014237545.1 Ardenticatenia bacterium
CCTCAATGATCATCAGTTCGCCGCCGGTGGCCGTCCAGGCCGCCCCGGTGGCGACGCCGACTTCGTCCACATCCGGCCGGATGTCATCGGCGCAGCGCGGCGGCCCCAGCAATTCGCGCACCTTGTCGGGCGTGATCTGCCGGGGGAAGCGCTTTCGCTCCGCCACCAGCCGGGCGATCTTGCGGCAAACGTTGGCCACCTCACGCTCCAGATTGCGAACGCCGGCCTCTCGCGTGTATTCGCGGATCAGCGTTTTCAGCCCGTCCTCGGTGAAGTGGATGTTTTTGTCAGCCAGCCCGTGCTGTTCCAGTTGCCGCGGCACGAGAAACTGGTGGAGAATCCCAAGCTTCTCCTCTTCCAGATAGCTTGAAAACTCGATGACCTCCATGCGGTCCTGCAGGGCGTGGGGAATGGCGTCCAGGTAATTGGCCGTCGTGACGAAAAGGACGCGGGACAGGTCATACTCCAGTCCCAGGTAGTGGTCGACGAACGAGTTGTTCTGCTCAGGATCCAGCACTTCCAGCAAAGCGGCCGACGGATCGCCGCGAAAATCAGCACCCAGCTTGTCGACCTCATCGAGCATAAAGAGCGGATTGCGCGTGCCCACGCGCCGCATGGCCTGGATGATGCGGCCGGGCATCGCACCGATGTAGGTGCGGCGATGGCCGCGGATCTCCGCCTCGTCGCGCACGCCGCCGAGGCTGATGCGGACAAATTCCCGGCCCAAGGCCCGCGCAATGGAGCGGCCGAGCGAGGTCTTGCCCGTTCCCGGCGGCCCCACAAAGCACAAGATGGGGCTGCGGAGACTGTCGGGGGCGATGCGCCGGACGGCGATATATTCCAGGATACGGTCCTTAACCCGTTCGAGGCCGTAATGATCGGCGTTGAGCACGGCGGCGGCGTTGGCCACGTCCATGTTATCGGCCGACTCCTCCAGCCAGGGCAAATCGAGAATCCAGTCGATGTAAGTGCGGATAATGCCGATCTCCGGCGACATGGGCGGCATGGCATTCAGACGGGCCAGCTCCTTTTCCGTCTTGGCCCTGACGCCCTCGGGCAGATTTTTCTTGGCGACCGCCTCGCGCAGCTCGCTGAGTTCCTGGCCGAACACGTCCAACTCGCCCAGCTCGCCCTGGATGATGCGCATTTGCTCGCGCAGAAAATGCTCCCGATGCGAGCGGTCTACCTCTTGCTGCACCTGGCTCTGGATCTCGTCTTCCAGTTCCAGCACGTCAAGTTCTTTGGCCAACAGGACGCTGATCGTCTGCAGGCGGGTGTGGGGTTCAAGCGTCTCCAGGATTTGCTGGCGTGTCGCCACCGGCACGGGCAGCGTGGAGGCGATGAAGTCGGCCAGCCAGCCCGGTTCATCGAGATTTAGAGCGTAGGTATAGGCTTCTTCGGGNAGGTTGTGGTTCAGNCCNACNACCTTNTCAAAGAGGGCCAGCACGGCGCGCATCAGCGCCTCNGTNTTAGGTTTCCAGTCCTCGATTTCTTCAATGACGCGAGCCCGAGCNCGAATGTAGGGCGTCCACTGCGTAAATTCGAGAATTTCGACCCGCCGCCGGCCNTGGGCCAGAACGCTGGTGGATTCGTCGGGCATNCGCAACACGCGACCGATGGTAGTCTCCGTGCCGATATCGTAGATACCGGCTTCATCCGGGTCNACCACGTTGTTATCCCGTTGGGTGGCTACGATGAGGTTTTCGCGATTTTGATTGGCGGCATTGATGGCCGCCAGCGAGCGCTCGCGACCGATGAATAGCGGCATAACCATCTGAGGGAAGAGGACCACATCGCGGAGGGCCAGGAAGGGGCATTCGATGATACCGTCCTGGTCTTCGGTGATAGGCTGGTCAAATATCTCCTCCCCGAGGTCGGGGAAGAGCTCCGGGAAATCGGGAAACTGGCTGAAGTCGAAATCATCCATAGTGCGTCGTGTTGGATTGTAAGGTGTCCCAGTGATTTAGCAAATCCCCGATGACGATGATGGAGCCGGCGGCGACTACCAGATCGCCCGGCTGAGCCTCCGCCAGCGCCANGTCGAGCGCCTCGGCNACGGAATGGGTCGNCGAGGCCTCCCGGCCCAATTCGGCGGCCATGGCCACGAGTTGTTCCGGGGTGGCCGANCGGGGGTGGTTCGACGTGGTCATGATGACGCGATCGGCAATCGGCAGCAAGCGGGCCAGCATGCCGGCCACGTTCTTGTCCTCCGGCGCGCCGAATACCAGGAGCAGCCGATTGTAGTTGAAATCGGTAGTCACGGCCGCCACCAGGCGCGCGGCGGAATCGTCATTATGGGCGCAATCGACCAGGACGGTCGGCCTGTTCTCTGCTTGTTGCAACAGTTGCAGGCGGCCATCCCAGCGTACAGTGGAGAGTCCGGCGCGCAATGCCTGGAGGTCCAGGGTTGGAAAGCGCGGGTGGAGCGTTTCCAATGCTGCCAGGGCGACGGCCGCGTTTTCCAATTGGTGTTCGCCGGGCAAGGCAACGACGAATTCGCTTCCTTCGGGGATGAGGGCGGAATCCTGGCTTTTCTCGACAATCAGACGTTGCTCTACACGTCCGGGTTTACTCTCCCGCCAAACCGCATAACGCCAATCGCGGCCGACGACTGTCAACGGCGCGTTTCTCTCCGCCGCAATTTGCTGCAAGGTATCGATGGCCTCCGGTTTTTGCATGGCCGTGACGACCGGGATGCCGGGCTTGATGATGCCCCCTTTCTCGTAGGCGATCTGGGCCAGTGTATCACCGAGCAATTGGGTGTGGTCGAGGCTCAGACTGGTAATCACAGAGACCTCCGGCAGCAGGACATTCGTCGCGTCCAGTCGACCGCCCAAACCTACCTCGACGACCGCCACGTCCACTTCAACCTCGGCAAAGTACATGAAGGCGATGGCGGTGACGATCTCGAACCAGGTGATGCCGGGGGCCTGGTCTGTGACTTCGCGGATGCGGCCCATTTGGGCGACAAACACCTCTTCCGGAATGCGGCCGTCCGCGTCTGTGGGCGTGAGCACCCGGATGCGCTCGCGGAATTCGCGCAAATGAGGCGAGGTGTATAACCCAACACGCAAACCGGCCGCGCGCAAGGCGGCGGCACACATGGCGGCGACCGATCCCTTGCCCTTGGTGCCAGCGATGTGGACGGAGGGATATCGCTGGTGGGGCGCGCCCAGCAACATCAGCAGACGGCGCGGCCGGTCGGCATCGATCTTGTTGGCCTGGTAACGGTCGAGCGATTTGTGCTCGAAGTTGATAAAGCTGTACAAATAATCAAGCGCGCGTTGATACGACTCCATAACCCCTGATTGTAACCTATCCCCTTAACACAAGGCAGTGTATCCATCTTTGACCTGGATAATACAATATTGCTCTTCCTCGTGTACCAGAGGAACGCTGAGATCGCCGAGTAGCACGGAACGCACCGAGACTAAGCCCGTTACCCTCTCTAGGCTCTTGGTCTGCGCTCCGCGCGCCACGTCCCTCTGGCAGCTTAATCGAATTTTGGAAAAGTCCTGGCCTTTGACAAGCGATATTCGCGAAGCTACACTCGCATCTGAAAGGACAAACAATTCATGAGTGTAATTCAATCAATACACGCGGCACTGTCTAACACCGCTTGGCTTTTCTTCCTGATTATCGGCCTGTGGGGCCTTTTCCGCGCCATCCGCGGACAGGCGGTCAGTGGCAGCTATCTGGGGGCGGCTTTCATCGGCCAGATGATCTTTGTCGT
>JAACJX010000673.1 GCA_014237545.1 Ardenticatenia bacterium
CCGCGCCGAAGTAGCCGCCATAGATGGCGGCGAAGAAAACGGGGATGGCCGCCCACCCTTCGTGTCGCGGCCCGCCGCCCGATTGCGCCGCCCGGGCCACCAGCCACCGCCGCAGCGGATCCTGCACGGCCAGCAGCAGCGAGGCCAGCAGAATGAGAAAGGGCACCAGCTCGCGGAACAACTTCTCGCTGGTGTTCAGCAGCAGCACCCCGCCGGCCAGCCCGCCCAGCGCGGCCGCGGGCAGCAGGAACCGCAAGCGGTGGCGCTGATCCAGGATCTCCGTTTTCTGGGCCAATGTCGCTCCCAAATAGCCGGGGCTGAGGGCGACGGTGTTGGTGACGTTGGCGGCCACGGCCGGGATGCCGATGGAAGTGAGCGCCGGAAAGGTGATCAGCGTGCCGCCCCCGGCCAGAGCATTAATCGCCCCCGCGGCGACAGCCGCGAGGGCGATGAGGACAAAGTCGAAGAGTTGCAAGTCCATTTAACGGCTTTTGAGTTTGTCGAGGACGGCCTCGACCGAATCACAGGCCAGCACTTCGCCGGCGACGCGGCGGGCGTCGGCCATCGTCAGGCCGCGCACGGCCTCTTTAACTGCCGGGATGGCGGGCGCGCTCATACTCAGTTCGTCGAGGCCCAGGCCCAGCAGCACGGGCGTAGCCAGCGGGTTGCCGGCCAGCTCGCCGCACATGCCGATCCAGATGCCCGCGTCGTGGGCGGCCGCGGCCGCGTCGCGCACGTTGCGCAGCACTGCCGGCTGGAGCGCCGATGCCAGCCCCGACACACGCGCGTTGCCCCGGTCGGCGGCCATCACGTACTGGGTCAGGTCGTTGGTGCCGATGCTGAAGAAGTCGGCCTCGCGGGCCAGCTGGTCGGCGATGGCCACGGCCGACGGCACCTCGATCATGATGCCGACTTCCATCGCCTCGTTGTAGCCGGCCCCTTCCACGCGCAGTTGCCGACGGGCGTCGTCCAGCATCTCCTTGGCCGCGCGTAGTTCCGANACCGTGCCGACCATCGGGAACATGATCTTCACGTTCANNGNCATNCCGCCGTCACAACTGGCGCGNAGAATGGCGCGCAGCTGCGGCATGAAGATGTCNGGCCGCTGCAGGCAAAAGCGNATNGCCCGCCAGCCGAGGAACGGNTTGGCTTCCTCNCCCAGNTCCAGATAGGGCAAGGGTTTGTCGCCGCCCACGTCGAGTGTGCGGATGATGAGCGGTCGGTCGCCCATCTGCCGCGCAGCCCGCAAATAGGCCTCGTATTGCTCCTCTTCGGTCGGCGCTTGCTCGCGGTCCATGAAGAGGAACTCGGTGCGGAACAGGCCGACGCCCTCAGCGCCGTATTCCAATGCCGCCCCCACGTCGTTGGGGCTGCCGATGTTGGCGGCGATCTCCACGGCGACGCCGTCCTGGGTGACGGCCGCGGCCTGTCCCGCGACTTTGGCCTGTCGCTGGGCCTCGTGCCACGCGTCGCGGCGGCCGGCAAAGGCCGCCAGTTGCNCCGCGTCCGGCTCCGGCCACAGCACCCCCTCGTCGCCATCGACGGCGATCTTCTGTCCTTCGCTCACCTGCCACACGTTGTGGCCCAGGCCGACGATGGCTGGGATGCCCAGNGCGCGGGCCAGGATGGCGCTGTGGGCCGTCGCCCCGCCCAGCTCAGTGCAGATGGCCAGCACCCGCGCCGGGTCGAGCCGCGCCGTGTCCGACGGTGTCAGATCGGCAGCNATGAGGATCGACGGTTCGGGAAAGTCGAGCGACGGCGGCTCCACGCCCATCAGGCGGCGCAGGACGCGCTGGCCCACGTCTTCGATGTCNGCCGCGCGGGCCTGCATGTATTCGTCTTCCATACCGGCATAGGCGGCGGCCAGGGCGGCCGTCTCCCGCTGCCAGGCCGCCTCGGCATTCAGCGACTCCCCGAAGATCAGCTCGCGCGTGGCGTCCAGCGTCGTCGGGTCTTCCAGGAAGAGCAGGTGCGCTTCGAAGATGGCCGCCTCGCTCTGGCCCACCTGGCTCAACGCCCGGCGATAGAGGGCCTCGATCTCGGCGCGGGCCGTGTCGACCGCTTCCTGCAAGCGCCGCCACTCCTCGGCCGGCGCGTCCACCCTNCGGGCCACCACCTCCGGCAGCCGCGGCCGGTAGAGCGCCGCCGGCCCCACCGCTACGCCGGGTGAGGCGGGAATGCCGGCCAGCGCNCCATCCNCGCGGCTGGCCGGCTGCGGGGCGGCCAGGGGTTGCGGCGCGGCCGCGGCCGGCTCGTCGCGGTCGCCGAAGTTNTCGTCGGCCAGCGCCTGTAGNGCGGCCAGCGCCGCGCCGGCGTCGGGGCCGGTGGCGGTCACGACGATCTCATCCCCCTGTCGCACGCCCAGAATAGCGACCTGGTTGATGCTCTTGGCGTTGGCCGCCTTGCCGCCCTTCAGCACGCGCACGTCGGCCTCGTAGCGCCCGGCCGTCGTGACGAAACGGGCCGCCGGGCGGGCGTGCAGCCCCAGNCGGTTGCGNACGAGCAGCGTCACGCGNTGGGCGTTGTCATTATCGACNGGGGATTCGGCTGGCGCGGGGANCGCCTCNGGCTCNCCGCCCAANTGCTCCCGCTTNACGACCAGCGCGCTTTCGGCCTCGGCCAGCACNTGNTCAACCGGCGCGCCGACCATCGCCTGCACCGCGGCGGCCATCGCCCCCTCGACCAGCGGCGCTTTGCTCAGAAAGACGTGGGCGCGCTGCTCGTCGGGCAGAAAGTCCAGGGCCGTCTCGGCGCTCAACAAAGCGCTGCCCAGATCCATCAGCACGACCACGCCGTCGTCGCTATAGACGGCGTCGATGGCTTCCATCACTTTCATGGCATCCGTGCCAATNGGATTTTCAAGGTCGTCAATCCCGCCGGCNATGGCCAGGGGTACCCGCCCCTGGGTCATCTGCTGGGCCAGCTCGCGAACACCTTCAGCTAATCGGGCGCTATGCGATACGATGACTAATCCGACCATAATGTTTGCACTCTGGGCAATTATCTACTTCGTGAATGGTCTCGGCCAAACAGGCGGAGAGTTGTTCCGGCGGGCCGGGGCGAAAGCCGGTCGACCCGCAGCGGCAGGCATACCAACCAATGGATAGTTCGTCATACGCCAGCGCCGGATCCGTCAGGTCGATGCACTCCACTCCCATCCCCCAGCGGGCATTGGTGATGAGCCGCCGGCAGCCNACGGCCTCCAGCTTCTGGCGGTAGTGGGCGAAGTGGCGGCAGTGGCGCATGAGCAGAACGGCCGTGTCGATGCCCGCGGGAAAGGGCAACGCGCGCGCGTCGCCGCAGATGACGATCAGATTGGGCGGGAGTGGCTCCCCCGCGATCAATTCCGCGTGCTGCTCGATGGCAAAGACCAGCCGCGCGCGCTCGGCCGCGCGCCGCGCCAGCCGCAGATCACCCGCGCCAATGTCGAGGACGGCCGCGCCGTNGGGNATGCAGGCGAGCGCCGGCGCGTANGTGTCCTCGTCGTAAGGCGCCCACATCGCTTCCCATGCCGCGTCANCCCCCACCGTCGTGACCATCTTAGCGATAGAGCTTGTAATANCTGAACACAAAATACCCCAGCAGCGCCAGGGCCAANCCGCCCGCCCACAAGATGGCGACGTTGCCGCGCGNGGGNTAGGCATACCACATGACGAAGACGAAGATGAGCACGGTCAGCAGGATGGTGCGAATCCAGTACCAGCGCTTCTGACCTTCNGTGATGGTCACGTTATTGTCCTCTGGCTCAACNTGGGGCGCTTGTTTTTTCTTAGTCATGAAATGCCCTATCCCGCCAGCCGTTGCAGCGCCACGGCNAGGTAGATNCCATAGGCGATGACGGCGACGCCAAAGATGCCTAGCACCCAGTTGGCGGCGCGCAGCGCGCCNGGGCTCGGCCGCAGGTCGGTGATGATCGCCCGCACNCCGAGCAAGGCGTGGACGACGCCGAGGATGACGAACAAGACNTCCAGCGTGAANACGATCGGNTTATTGACATANTCCAGAANNTGCTGGTAATCGCGCAAGCCGCCCTCTACGATGAAATGGTGGGCGATCATGTGAATACCCAACAGGGCCACCAGGAACAGGCCGGAAAAAGCCTGGACCAGCCACAGCGAGCCGGAGCGGTCACGCTTGGCGGCCATTTGCTCTAGCGAGCGATGAGACATCGTGCTTTCCATGCGAATGACTCCTTGGTCGTGACGCACCGTCACTTGGTATAGATAAGCACCGCGCCGACGACGA
>JAACJX010000674.1 GCA_014237545.1 Ardenticatenia bacterium
CTCTACGGCGTTACCGATGTGACCGTGAATCACATCACGGGTTCGGCCCGAGTCGTATACAACCCCGACTTGATGGCCGGCATTCCGGCATTGATCGAGGCAGTGGCCCAGTCTGGAAACAGAACAGGACACATCTATCATGCTATGCCCTTCGAATATGACGGGCAAGAAGGAGAAAACAATGGCAGATAATAGAACGCGTGTGGCAGTAAACGGTTATGGCGTCATAGGCAAAAGGGTAGCCGATGCCGTGCGTCTACAACCCGATATGGAACTAATCGGCGTGGCCGACGTGGTCAGCGATTACCGGGTTCAGGCGGGCGCGGTGTTGGGGCTACCCATTTACGCTTCGCTGCCGGAAAAGGCAGGGGAGATGAAAGCGGCCGGTATCCCGGTGAGTGGGACGTTAGACGCCCTGCTGTCCCAGGTCGACGTGGTCGTCGATTGCACGCCCAAGGGCATCGGCGCGAAAAACCTCGAACGTTACCGCGCTGTGGGCGTCAAAGCTATCTATCAAGGCGGCGAAAAGCACAGCCTGACCGGCCACTCCTTTGTCGCCCAGGCCAACTATGAGACGGCCATAGGTCGGGACGCCACCCGCGTTGTCTCCTGTAATACCACCAGCACCGTACGCACCCTGCTGGCGCTGCGCGACGCCGGCCTACTGAAGAAAGCGCGTGGAGTGCTNATACGCCGGGCTACCGATCCCTGGGAATCGGACCGCGGCGGCATCATGAACACCNTGGTGCCGGAGAAAGATATTCCCAGCCACCAGGGNCCGGATGCGCAAACGGTGGTGCCAGANCTGGATGTGGTTACCATTGCNGCCAAGGCGGCCCACACNCAAACNCACAACCATTACTGGGTNGTGGAAATGACGCGGGAGGCCGNCCGCGATGANGTNCNNGCCGCTTTCCGCGCCGCGCCNCGCATCGCCTTNATCCGCATGGCGGACGGCATTGTGGCCCTCAACAGCACGATTGAGCTGATGAAGGATCTCGGCCGGCCGCGTGGCGACATGTGGGAAGTGGCCCTATGGGAGGACGTGCTCACCGTGAACGGTAATGAGCTGTACTTCACATACCAGGTCTACAACGAGGCGATCGTCGTTCCTGAAAGTGTAGATGCTGTTCGCGCCCTGGCCGGGACGGTACGAGATGGCTCGGAGTCCATCTTTATAACAGACGAAGCAATGGGCATGAGGCGCGATTTTCTGACCTGGCGATAACAAAGATAGGGAAGCAGCGCTTCCCCATCTTTGTGAGTTTTCGGAAAAGGAGAAATCGAAAAAGCGATGAAGACGACGGTGATTAACCTGGAAGACATTGAATCAGTACTCTCGCCGGCTGGAGTTGAGAAGAAGTTATGCACGCATCCCGGCATCCACAAGGTCGAATCCAATTTTATGACCAGCACGGCCACAGTTTACCACGACGAGGCGGTGACACTGGCNGATCTCAAACGCTTCGTGGCCGAGTGNGGCTACGCCTGTTCGGGTGAGTGTCTGCCGGCGCACGTGAGCGCACCGGGCGATCCACCTCCAGTTGCCGCACTCCAAATCGGGCGCGATGTGGATNCCCNCGCTGGGNACGNTATGCCGATGGCGAGACCCGTTGAACACCCCGGGCACACCCCTACTGTCAGCGCTGATGCTCATGCNGGCCATGACATGACCGCTATGAGCGGTGCAACNGATGAAATGGCCGAGACCGGAGAGATGGCCGCTATGGCCCACGAGATGGGCCACGGCGGCGGCATGGACATGGACGCGATGGTACGCGATATGCGCAACCGCTTCCTGGTCTCATTCATTTTGGCCATTCCCGTTTTTCTCTATTCGCCCCTGTTTACCGATTACTTCGGTATCCGGTTGCCCGTGCCCTTTGGTCTGTCGACCAACGTCTTCTCCTTCCTGCTGGCCACGCCGGCCGTACTTTATGGCGGTTGGATTTTCTATGTCGGTGCCTGGCGTGGACTGAANAACCGTGTCTTGAACATGGCCGTACTGGTTTCGTTATCAGTGCTGGCCGGATATCTGTTTAGTGTTGCCGCCACCTTCTTCTTTGAAGGCGAGGTCTTCTACGAGGCGGCCGTCCTGCTACTCGTCTTTGTGCTCTTTGGCCACTGGATGGAGATGCGCGCCCGCGCTGGCGCTTCCCAAGCTATCCAGGCTCTGATGAATCTGGCCCCGCCCCAAGCGACCGTCATCCGCGACGGGCAGCCGGTTGAGGTGCCAACCTCCGACGTACTACGCGATGACATCGTGATGATTCGTCCCGGCGACAAGATTCCCGTAGACGGAGTGGTGGTTGAAGGAGAGTCCAGCGTTGACGAGAGCATGCTCACCGGAGAAAGCCTGCCTGTAAAAAAGGAGATCGGTTCGACGGTCGTGGGTGCTACTATCAATAAGACCGGTACGTTTAAGTTCCGGGCGACGAAAATCGGCGCGGAGACGGCCCTGGCCCAGATCGTCAAGCTGGTGCAAATGGCCCAGAATTCTAAGGCGCCCTCGCAGCGCCTGGCCGACCGGGCGGCGCAGTGGCTGGTCGCCGCGGCCGTGATCTTCGGCCTGGCCACCTTCTTCGGCTGGTATTTCCTAGGCCGCGCGGCCATCCCAGCCGATGTCAGCCCGTTCATCTGGGCGCTGACTCTGGCCATNACCGTGGTCGTCATCGCCTGCCCCGACGCGCTGGGTCTGGCCACGCCCACGGCCGTCATGGTGGGTACCGGTCTGGGCGCGCAGAACGGCATCCTCTACAAGAACGCCACGGCGCTGGAACAGGCGGCCAAGTTACAGGCCATTATCTTCGACAAGACTGGTACGCTTACTGAAGGTAAGCCGCAGGTAGTGGAAATCGTGGCCGCTGGCAACCCGCTCGCGCCGGACGAATTGCTTCGCTTGGTCGCTTCGGCCGAGCAATCATCCGAACACCCACTGGCTCAGGCTATTGTGGACAGGGCCACGGCCGCCCAGCTCGATCTGGAGAGTACCAGCGGGTTCGAGGCTATACCTGGACATGGCATGAAGGCAACCGTCACCGGCAAAACGCTGCTCGTGGGCAATCGCAAGCTGATGCGCGACAACGATGTCTCGTTGGACGGCTATGGTGAGCAGGCGTCTTCGCTGGAAGGGGCCGGACGCACGGTCGTTTACGCCGCTCTAGACGGCGAATTCGCGGGCATGATCGCCATCGCCGANGCTGTGCGCCCCAACGCCCGTCTGGCCGTCGAAAAGCTGACTGAAATGGGCGTGCAGGTAGCTATGCTGACCGGCGATAACCGGGCCACGGCCGAGCGCATCGCNGGNGAGNTNGGCATTACAACGGTCTTCGCCGAGGTGCTGCCGGGNCAGAAGGTCGACAAGGTNAAGGAGTTACAGGACGANGGCAAGCTNGTAGCNATGGTGGGGGANGGCATCAACGACGCCCCCGCNCTGGCCCAAGCCGACGTGGGCATTGCTATCGGCGCGGGCACCGACGTAGCCATGGAGACCGCGGACGTGGTATTGATGAAGTCCGACCCCTTCGACGTGATCGGGGCCATTGGGCTGAGCCGGGCCACTCTGCGTAAGATGCACCAGAACCTGTGGTGGGCCGCGGGTTACAATCTTATTGCCTTTCCCATCGCCGCCGGCCTCTTGTACCCGNCCTTTGGCCTGGTGCTGCGCCCAGAGATCGCCGCGCTGTCCATGTCCGGTTCGTCGCTGTTGGTGGCGATCAATGCCTTGCTGCTGAAGCGATATAAGATGGGGTGATAAACCGATCGATCGNTGCGTTGTAATTACAAAGTGACCGCCACGCAAGCTAGATCTAAATTGTAGGTAATGCAAAAACGAGAGCTGGACGGACAAGACGGAATAGCGGCGCGTGACGTGGCTTGCTTGGTACTGGTGATGTTCCTGTGGGCCGTCTGTTTCCCACTGATCGCCGTCGGGCAAGCTATGGCCCCGCCGCTAACCTTTTCTGCATTGCGTTCCTTTGTCGCTGGGGTAGCTTTGCTGTTGCCTGCTTTTGCATTGCGCCGTCCTCAACCACAAGGATGGCATAGCTGGTTGATGCTGGCAGGTGTAGGTCTTACGGCCACCAGTCTGGGTCTCGGTGGGATGTTCCTCACCGGGGGACTGGTCAGCCCAGGGTTGGCAACTGTCCTGGCCAATATCCAGCCACTTGTTGCCGCTGTCCTGGCCTTCTTCATCTTAGGCGAGCGCCTAGGCCCACGCCACCGGGTAGGGCTTTCCCTGGGATTTGCCGGCATTCTACTGGTGGCGCTGCCCGGTTTTGCAACAGATGCGGACAGCACCCCGCTGTCAGGCATCGGCTACATTTTCNTGGGCGCTGTAGGTGTAGCTGTGAGCAACGTCCTGTTGAAGCGGCTGGCCGGACGGGTAGACTCGTTGATGGCTGCCGGCTGGCAGTTTATCCTGGGCAGTATTCCACTATTGGCTCTGGCGGCGTGGTTTGAAGCGTCGGAACAGGTGACGTGGTCGGCCTCGTTCGTCACTGTCTTGCTGGCACTGAGCCTGCTAGGAACGGCCGCTAGTTTTGCCCTCTGGTTTTCTCTNCTGCATCGAAATGAACTGAACCGCCTGAACGCCTTCACGTTCCTGACGCCGGCCTTTGCCCTGTTCATCGGCGCGCTCTTNTTTAACGAGCGATTGCAGTGGCCGGAAGTGTCCGGTATAGGCCTCATTCTGGTNGGTGTGTTCTGGGTAAGCCGGGGCGCGACGCCCGAGGCCCAGTTAGACATCGTCAAACAATCTGAAGTCCTTTGAGGAGAATTATTATGTCAGAACAGATAAAGGAAATTCTTGGCTGGTATCGTNGCGAGAACCCCGGCGTGTTNACAAACCTTGCGCGACTGTTCAATCACGGCNGTTTAGCCGGGACGGGCAAGCTGATTATCTACCCGGTAGACCAGGGCTTCGAGCATGGGCCAGGGCGCAGCTTTGCCCCCAACCCGGCCGGTTACGACCCGCACTACCACTTTCAACTGGCGATTGAAGCAGGTTGCAATGCCTACGCGGCGCCGCTGGGCTTTCTGGAAGCGGGCGCGGTTGAGTTTGCCGGGCAAATCCCGCTCATTCTCAAGCTGAACAGCCACGACGTGTTGCAAGACGAAGTGGATCCACTGGGGGCGCAAACGGCTACGGTGGCCGATGCGCTGCGGCTGGGCTGTACGGGCATTGGTTACACCATTTACCCAGGAACAGCCGAACGACGGTTGCAGTATGAACAATTGCGTGAGCTGATCAGCGACGCAAAGTCGGTGGGGCTGGTGGTCGTCGTCTGGTCGTACCCGCGCGGCGGTGGCCTGAGCCAGGCAGGGGAGACGAGCCTGGACGTAACGGCCTATGCGGCCCATATTGCCGCCGAACTGGGGGCGCACATCGTCAAAGTTAAGCTGCCTACCGCGCACCTGGAGCAGGAGGCGGCGCGAAAGGTGTACGAGGCGCAACAGGTTCCGCGCGAGACGCTAACAGAGCGAGTGCGGCATGTGGTGCAGAGTACGTTTAACGGCCGTCGTGTGGTTATCTTCTCCGGCGGGGCTACAAAGGAAAACGATTCAGCCGTGTTAGATGAGGCGCGCGCCATTCGCGACGGGNGTGGCTTCGGTTCCATTATCGGCCGCAACNTCTTNCANCGCCCAAAGGANGACGCGCTCCGTTTGCTGGACGGNATGATGAAGATTTATCTTGGTAGAACNGNCTGACGGGTGGCATCTTACGAAGCCAGATTATTGCTTGTGACCGATGCTGTAGAAATCAAATATTTGTCTGGAGAAAACGGGCGATGTGCTGACGGGCCAAGCCGGCTGGCGCCGGACATAAGAGGAAGGCTTGTGACAGGACAATCGCCTGNACTCAAGTGCTCCGGTCATGACACCTTANCTTGCTCATGATCGTTCNNCCTTTTCAANTATACAGNCTTCCTCCCGACGCTACTTTTCGGGGGNAACCCCATAAATGCAAAATGGATGATTGCCCGTACTAATTACAGAGCATAGGATGCGACAACTATAGGGTTATCTCTATCCAAGGAAATAGAACGATGGCTGAGATAGAAATGGTGGGCGCGCCTGTTCGGGCTAGAAAATCGCCTAACTCTTACACAAGTCTGGCCTTATGGGGGCTNTTTGGGCTAGTTGTTGTTGCGATTATGGCAGCTCAAGTCTATGTAATAGCAGCAGGGCAGACTGGTGGACGGGGGGGAGGCCGGCCGAACGCCTCTGTCCGAAACAGGCACTACCTAGGTCCAGGACTCACTGCGCGCGGCCGCGAATAACCCGGCCTTTCCGGTTCTTGCTATTGCTGTGGCGCTCCTGTTGGGAGGATTAGAGGGAGTTAATTACTCTGTAGAGGGTACCCCGCGTTCTCCCAGGCGATCATCCCTCCGTCTAGGTTCCATACGTTGGTATAGCCAAGTTGAACCAGCGTTTGGACCGCCTCGGTGCTCATACTACCGCTGCGGCAGTAGAGGACGATTTGGGCATCCTTATCGGCNGGGAGCTGGGCTAGGTTCTGCGCGATCTGGTCGAAGGGGATAAATGCATCGGTGGCTGCAAGCTCACCTTCATAGGGGATGTGAACATTAATCAGGGGGAAGTCCTTGTTTTCCAACATCGCCGCCAGGCCATCGGGAGTGACGTCGGTATACGAACCACCACCGGCGACCGGCACCGTCTCGGTTTGCGTTGTTGTGTCACGTTCCGCCGGCAAAGGCGCGGCAGTATTTTTCCCACCACAAGCCGCCAGGAGTAAAACCAGGAAAGCCAGAACAAGGGCAAGAAAGGGAAAGAGAGGCTTTTCTTGATTCATCGAACACTTCTCCACTCACTAAAATAAAAAAGGAGATTAGTCGTTGCTGACCAATCTCCAACCATTTTTATCTCTATAGGCTGTGTCTGCCAAGCGCCGTTTGGCCTGTCGCCGGTCTAACTCCGGGCAAGATTATCACCGCCGTTTCATCCAGACCCGGCATCCATCATTTCGACTAAAATTGCCGTGCCATTGG
>JAACJX010000472.1 GCA_014237545.1 Ardenticatenia bacterium
CGGGTCGAACACCAGGGCGATCTCGGCCACGGCGGCCAGATCGACCCCGGCGAAGTCGGCCAGCGGCAGCCGCACCGTTGCCAGCGGCGCCAGGCTGGTGAACGTCGGGCCGAAGAAGTCGCTCTCGAACGTGTCGCCGGGCGGAAAGGCCAGCGCCGGCTCGTCGGGGCGGGTGACGGCGGCGGNGGAGTTGCCCNCGCCGTCGGTCAGGCGGACAGTAAANCGNTGGGCATCGCCCGGGGCGTTGCGCGGCGACAGCGGGTCGATGGCCGCCCGCAGGCTGACGGTCGTGAAGCGGCTCAGGTCGCGCTGACCCTCAGGCAGCTCAAAGCGCAGCGCGGCTCCCGGCTCGCCCCAGCCGGCGACCAGCATGTACGGGTAGCCGGGAATGGTCACGTTGGGCCGCAGNCACGGCTCGGAGCCGGGGTTGGTAGCCGGNGTCGAGTAGCCNGCCTCGCAGAAATGGGTCGACAGGCCCTCGGCGACGACGGCCCCNCCCAGCAGGTTGGTCGTCAGGTCGGCCTCGGCCGCCGGCACGAACAGCGGCAGGCGGTCGGCGGCCGCGGCCAGGCTCGACAGGCGCACCGGTTGGCCGTACANCTCGGCCGGCGCGGGGTCGTTCGCGCCGAGGCCCAGCCGCCCGGCCGCGGCCAGCCGCTCGGCCGGGTCGGGGCTGTCAAGCATGGTCAGGAAGTCGGCGGCGTAGTCGACCAGGAACTGTCGCTGCGCCGCGGGATCCATCAGCGTCTGGCAGTCGGGCCGGTCAGGCGTGCCGAACGGGTCGCGGCCCAGGATGGAGTTGAAGGCGTTGTGATTGGCCCNGGCCAGGACGACGCNNGTNGCCGGGGCGGTGGAGCCTTCGTCGAGGCGCACNGCCTCNTAGAAGATCTGGCCGACCCCATCAACGACGTCACCGTCGCAACTGGAGATGATCGTCGCCAGCGGCACGCTGGTGCCCTCGGAGCCGAATAGGGCCACGGCCGGAGCGATGAGCAGCACGCCGTTGACCGGGCCGTAGCCGTAACTGGCATAGGCCAGGGGCGAGGCGAGGTTCGGCCCGCCGGCGTAGTCGCCGGCCAGCCAGTTGGCGGCGTCCGCGCCGCGCGAGTGGCCCATCAGGGTCAGTTGGCGCGTGTTGGCCACGCCGGCCAGCTCGACGCCAAAGTTGTTCGCGCCGCCGGCGGCCGCCTCGGCCAGCGCCGACAGGTGCAGGTCAACGATCTGTAGCAGCCGCTCGCCGGCCACCGGCTCACCAAAGCCGAAGGTGTTTTCGGCGTTGATGTTGATCGCCAGGGCGACGTAGCCGCGGGCCGCCAGTTCGCGGACGAGGTACTCAAACCCGGCATAGTTTTCTTGCTCCACCTCGGGGTCGCACGGCCAGACGTCGACGCCGGCGTCATTGACCGGGCAGCCGGGGTGCGTGCCGTGAAGAATGAGGACGACCGGGAACGGCCCCTCGCCCGCGTCGGGCACGGCCATCACGCCGTTGAGCCGCACNGGCATCTGGCGGAAGCGGCTGTCCTCGGGGAAATTGGCCTGGATGATCGTCGCGTCGCCCAGGTCGTAGAACACGCCGGGCGGCAGTTCGGCCACCGGTTCGGGCGTGGCTTCCGGCGTCTCGGTCGGCGCGGCGGTGGGTTCCGCGGTGGGTTCCGCTGTCGGTTCGGCGGTCGGCGGCTCGCTGGTCGGCGGGATGTCGGTCGGTTCGGCCGGCGGCACGGTGGCGGCGACGGCCAGCGTGGGAACGGCCTCGGNTNGCGCCACGCGGCAGGCGGCCAGCAGGACGAGCGCCGCGGCCAGCAGGGCGAACCATTTCATTCGATGATACAGCATTGTTGTCTCCCCTCGAGCGGCCGCGTCGCCGCTTCGCGCGGCTGGCCCTCAAGCAAATGTGTCGTTGCGTCGGGATTATAGCAACAAGCCAACGGAGTCAACAGGTGGCGTGGCGAACCCTCAATCGCCGCTGGGCCGTCGGCCTGGTAATGTGGGGCGACAACCAGATTTACTTATGCTGGCTTGGTTTCACGGCCTTGCCGGATTTCGCGATGAAACTCCTCAACGGCGACTTCGAGGGTCGGATAGAAATGCCGGTTATCAATGGTATCGAGTAGCCCATAGCGAATGATCTTGTCTCGGACGTAATCTTTGAGTTCGGCGAAAACAAGGTGGATGCCGGCTGAATTTAGTTCGAGGTCCAGATCGACCAGCATATCGGCTGCCGTAGTGTCGACGTCGGTGATCGGTTCGGCGGCAATGAGCACCCAATGTGGAAGTGGGACGGCGGCCGCTATCTGATCGCGCACCAACTGGCGAAACAGGGTNGCATTGGCGAAGAAAATTGGCCCATCCCAGCGCAACATGATCAATCCGGGGATGAGTTCGGCGTCAGGATAGCGCGAGATATCGTGGTATCCAGCCACATCGGCCGGGTTTCCCAGTATCGCGTGATGCGTTTTCCAGGCGCGGTTGAAGAACTGGATGATGGATAGTATCACGGCGATAACGATCCCTTCGAGCACGCCGACGAGGGCCACGCCGAGAATGCTGACCACAGCCAGGACAAACTCGCTGCGCCGCACATTCCACAGGTGGCGCAGGGCTGGCAGGTCCAGCAAGCTCATCGCCGCGACGATGATGATGGCCGCCAGCGCGGACTGCGGCAGGTCCTTGACCAGTCCGGGAAAAAATATCAGCATTGCCAGTACAGCCAGCGCGGCGACGACGCCCGTCAACTGCGTCTTCGCCCCCGCCTGTTCGGCCACGGCCGTGCGCGACCCGCTGGTGCTGATGGGAAAGCCCTGAAACAGACCAGCCAGAACATTCGCTGTGCCGATGCCGACGAGCTCCTGGTTGCTNTCCACCTCATCGCCCCGGCGCGCGGCNAATCCGGTAGACGTTGANATGGTGTCGCCGATAGCCAGCAAGGACATCCCGAGCGCCGTGGCCGCCAGCAGCGGGATATCGGCCAGAGAGGCCGAGGGCAGCGATAGCGAGGGAAATCCTTGCGGCAATACACCGACGAGATCCACCCCCTTCGCCGCGAGATCGAAGACGATTGTCGCCGCAATGGCCCCCAACACAGCGAACAAAACGCCCGGCAGCCTCGGGGTAAACCGCCGCAGCAGAAGGATTATCGCCAGGGTAAGCAAGCCGGCCGCCAGAGTCCANATATTCATCTGGCTCAGATTGTTGATAACNGCCGCAAACTCCTGGATCAAACCATCAGCATCAACCGAAATNCCGAATAACTTGGGCAATTGGCCNACGAANATAGTGATGGCCAGACCAGCCAGATAGCCAATCCGAACCGGTTTGGAGATGAGGTCGGCGACAAAACCGAGNCGAGCGACNCCCGCGCCGACGCAAATTGCGCCNACCATCAGGGCCAGCACNCCGGCGAGNGCGATGGCGCGAGTTTCGTCGCCCATCGCCAGCGGGAGGACGGCCGCGGCGATCATCGGCCCAAGTGAAGAATCCGGGCCGAGCACCAGATAGGGAGAGGGGCCGAATAACGCATACGCGAGCAGGCAAACGACGGTCGTATACAACCCTGTGATGGGCGGGAGGCCGGCCAACTCGGCGTAGGCCATGCCCTGGGGCACCAGCAGCGCCGACAAGACCAGCCCGGCTACGAGATCTTTCGGCAACCAACCCGATTGGTAATTGCGGGCCACGCCAATGCCCGGTATCCACTTCGCGATTCGATTGAACCTGGGTTTGATTGTGTCTGCTGTTGTCGTTGTCATGTTGTTAACCAGTTATTGCGCTCGAGAACGTTCGAAATACCGTCTCGGGACATGGAAACCGAGAGCCATATACGGCCAGATTCCGGTTCCAGTGTAAAGATTAAAGATTGTGGCGGGGGGCCGATAGCACCAGTTTGGTGCGAATCAGTGACAAACTGATCCGAAGCTTGCCGGCTTCCTCAAACGCGCCCCGCGTCACCGAGGGACATCAGGCGTTGGAAATCAGGTAGAATAATCCCATGAACGGTAAAAACGATCCCCAATTCGGCTACTTCCTGACCCCTGACGCGACGGACTACCCCGAGGTGCTGCGCCGGGCGCAAGTGTGCGACCGGACGGGCTACGACCTGATCGGCATTCAGGATCACCCCTACCAGAGCCGGTTCCTGGATACGTGGACGCTGCTGGCCGCGTTGGCCGGGCAGACGGAGCGCGTGCGGCTGTTCCCCGACGTGGCCAGCCTGCCGCTGCGGCCGCCGGCGATGCTGGCCAAAGCCGCCGCCACGCTGGACGTCATCAGCGGCGGCCGCATCGAACTGGGGCTGGGCGCAGGCGCGTTCTGGGAAGGGATCCGCGCCATGGGCGGCGAGGCCCGGTCGCCCGGCGACGCCGTCAGTGCGCTGGAGGAGGCGATCCACGTCATCCGGCTGCTGTGGAGCGGCCGGCGAGGCACGCGCTTCGACGGCCGATTCTACCAGTTGCGCGGCGCCCACAGCGGCCCCACGCCCGCCCACGACATGGGCATCTGGATCGGCGCGTATGGCCCGCGGATGCTCAATCTCACCGGGCGGCTGGGAGACGGCTGGGTGCCTTCTTCGTCCTATGCGCCGCCGGCCAGGCTGCCGGAGATGCAGGCCCGCATCAACGACGGCGCGGCCGCGGCCGGGCGCGACCCGGCGGCCATCCGGCGCGTCTACAATGTCATGGGCCGCATGGGGGATTCACCCGCGACCGAACCGTTCCAGGGCCCGGTCGCGCAGTGGGCCGACGAGCTGACCCATCTGGCTGTGGAGGTGGGCATGGATACGTTCATCATCGGCCTGCCCGAGCCGCCCGGCGACCAGCTGGAGCGGTTTATCCACGAGGTAGCGCCGCGGGTCAGGGAGAACGTCGCCGCNGGGCGGTAACCGCTAGCGGCCGGCGGCCATCGCCTCAACCTCGGCCANCAGCCCGTCCAGATNGGCCACGTGCGACCCGCGCCAGTACACCTGGCCGCAGGCGTCGCACTGCCGGAACTCGTNGTAATANAGNCGGGTCTTNGGCTCCAGCCGGTCGAGCACNTCCGCCTTGTCGACCGNCCGCAAGGNNCCGTTGCAGCGCAGGCANCGCCGCCACGGCTCNACGCGGCCGAANAGGTCGAAGCGGCGNANNACGTCGAANAACTGCGCCCGCGAATCGGTCGCCCGCGGGCAGTAGCCCCACACCACCAGNCGCCGCTTCAGCAGNCCCCGGTCGCGGGTGAGCAGGACGCGNCGCTCNTCGGNCGCTCGCTCGGCCAGCCGTTCGTCNTCCTGGGCCGCGTCNNAGGCGGTGTCGAAGCCGAGCAGCCGCAGGTAGCGGGCGAGCCGGCCGAGGTGGTTGTCAGCCAAAANGGCGGGCGGGTCGGGATAGGGCGGCCGCAGCGGGGGCAGCCCAATCAGGTCGAGGGAACGAAACGCGGGATAGACGGCGATCCGGTCGCCGTCGCGGGGCATGTAGCCGAAGCCCGCCGGCTCGCCGCCGATGAGGATGGCGGCCACTTCGGCATGGGGCACGCCGAGCGACTCNATCAGGTGCTTGACCGACTGCGGGCCGTTGAAGGAGCAGGCGATGTCCTGTTGCTGCTGCCGCGGCGTCAGAAAGTAGTTGAGATCGCCATAGAAGCGAAAGGTGGCGGTGGCCATACCGGCCTGATTTTACTGCGCTGGCGCGGTCTGCAACAGCTCCAGGGCCAGCGCCTCCATAGCCGCGATCACCTCGTCGGTAGCCTCATTGTCGCCCTGNCCCTCGAANGTNANCACGACNGNCATCGANTCAGCCACNCCNNNNCCNTCGCTNTGCTCGTGTTCAAACGGAGCCAGCTCCTCCAGCCAGGTNAGCACCTGCTGTGACTGGTCATTGGTCAGCGTCACGTCGGCGAGGATCTCCGGCGGGTCGGTNCGGCAGGTGGCCACGGTCGCCGTGCCGGCGTAGACCGTGACGACGTCGCAGAAGCCGGCGATGCCGCCCTCGCGCCGCCACTCGAAGCCGCCGCCNANCGTCTCNAGCCCTTCTTCGTCTCCCTTGGCCGGTTCCTCGGTCGGCGGCGCGGCCTCCACGGTGACGACCTCGCCGGGGGCCGCCTCCTCCCCCTCCGGATCCGGATAGCCGGCGACCGGCTTGTCCTCGGAACCACCACAGCCCGCCAGGCCAAGCGCAAACACGCACACCAACAACCACAACATGGTTCGCCGCACTTTATTCGCGTTCATTCTTCACCTCCGCCAGTCAAGCTCGCTATTGAGCATTCATTCCCGCGCTGTTATTTACAATGAGTCTTATATCACAACTTATTGGTCACTCTCATTGAATCTGCGTAATCCGCGAAATCTGCGGATCAGACTTCTTTTCTCTCAGCATTAGACCAACTCATACGATTCGATCTCAAACCACCCGCCGCCCCACTCATCGACCCGCCAGCGGCCGCTCAGCCGCATAGGCCGCCAGGACGGCCAGCGGATTTTCTCGGCGGCCAGGCCCTTGCCCGGCCGGGCGATCTCGAACGAGTCGCCGTCGCCCATGAAGAACCCGGGCCCGCCCGGCCAGCCAGGCCCGCGCGCGGCCAGCGCCGTCACCAACCGCCCGCGGCTATCGGGCAGGCGGCGCACGGCGAGATCGCCCTTGCGCCGCCGGGCCAGCTCCAGCGGGTGGACACTGGCCGGGCGGCCGAGAATGTCCATC
>JAACJX010000269.1 GCA_014237545.1 Ardenticatenia bacterium
AGGCGGGCAACTGGTGGATTATAACATCACCCTTCTACCTCTCCAACCGCTGATAAACCGCTGCTGCCCCTCCGCCGGTTATCCGCTATAATCCTCAATGGTTCGCTCCTCACTTTGAGCGCGTATAAAAAAGAGTATGAATTTACCGATCAAAAACCTGATTCTCGATATGGACGGGGTCTTATGGCATGGCGACACGCCGATGCCCGGCCTGGTGGATTTTTTCGATACCCTCCGCTCGGCCGATATTGGCTTTATCCTGGCGACCAACAACGCCACCAAGACGGCCGTGATGTACACCGAGCGTCTGGCACGGTGCGGTGTCGACGTGCCGCCACAGCAGATCCTGACCTCGGCCGAGGCAACGGCGGCATACCTGGCGGAACTCTACCCGCAAGGGTCGCCCGTCTACGTCATCGGAGCCAAAGGCCTCCACGACGCCGTGCTCATGCAGGGGTTCCGCATCGTGACCCCGGCCGAGGCGCGCGCGGGAGCTTCGGCCGTNTCNGTTGTCGCCGGGCTGTCACCCACTGTCACCTATGAGGAANTGGCCATGGGCGCNCATCTTGTTAATCAGGGCGTCCCGTTTGTGGGCACCAACCCCGATCCCACCTACCCCAGCGAAATCGGACCCCTTCCGGGCTCNGGGGCCATACTGGCCGTCATCACCACCGCAACGGGCGTCGAGCCCACNTTAATCGGCAAACCGGGACCGATCGTCTTCCGGGAGGCGGTAAAGTTATTGGGCGGCGATGCNTCCACNGTGGCCATGGTCGGCGACCGGCTCTCCACCGACATNTACGGGGCCAAGGCCGCCGGGTTNCGGGCCATTCTTGTCCTCAGCGGCATCTCGACTCGCGAGGAAGCGGAGAACGGNCCCGTGCAACCCGATTACATATTTGNCGATATCANCGAGTTGGCCGCGTTCCTGAGGCAGGANCGGGCCGAGGCNGCTCGCTAGNGACATGATCAATTTATACGATCTGTCACTCCCGGAATTGACCGCCCTGCTCGCGGAGTGGGGCCAACCCGCCTATCGAGCGCGGCAGATATGGGAGTGGCTCTACCGCCATTACGTCGGGACGTTCGACGAGATGACCACGCTGCCCGGCGGGTTGCGCGAGCGGCTGGCGGCCGAGACGACGCTGTCGATTGGCGACATCGTGCTCAGCCANCACTCGGCNGACGGCCAGACCAAAAAGGTTCTCTTCCAGTTGCCCGACGGCCAATACATCGAGACAGTGCTCATGCGCTACGAGAAGCGTCGGACGTTGTGCATTAGCACTCAGGCCGGCTGCGCGATGGGGTGCGTCTTCTGCGCCACGGGGCAGATGGGCTTCATGCGCCACTTGTCGGTGGCCGAGATCGTCGGCCAGGTCATCCACTTTGCCCGCGAATTGTCTGCCGAAGACCAGCACGTCACCAACATCGTGATGATGGGCATGGGTGAGCCGCTGCACAACTACGATAATACTCTGGCTGCGCTCGACCGTCTCACCGACCCGGTCGGGTTTAACCTGGGCGCGCGAAAGATTACCATCTCCACCGTCGGTCTCATCCCGGCCATTCGACGCTACGCNGACGAGCAACGTCAGACCCCGCTGGCCGTCTCGCTCCACGCGGCGACCGACGAAGAGCGCAGCCGGCTGCTGCCGGTGAACCGCCGCTGGCCGCTGGCGGAGTTGATGGACGCCTGCCGCTATTACGTGGCTAAGACCGGTCGTCGCATGACGTTCGAGTGGGCGCTTATCGCTGGAGAAAATGACACCGCCGAGCAAGCCCACAAGCTGGGCGAGCTTTTGCGCGGTTTGTTGGGCCACGTCAACTTGATCCCGCTCAATCCGACGGCCGGCTACGGCGGCGTCCCCTCCTCGCCCGAGCGCGTCGCCCGATTCCAGGAGATCCTGGCCGAGTACGGCGTCACGAGCACCGTCCGCGTCCGGCGCGGCATCGATATTCAGGCCGGGTGTGGCCAATTGCGCGATAGGCATCTGTCAGATGGCGGCCGGATTCCGATTGAGAGCCGCTAGACGCAACTCCTAAAATAAAAAGACGCGGGGAGATAGAGATACCACTCTACTCACCCCGCGTCTTTATGTTTGAACGACCTGTCGCTGCCAGCCGGCGACTCCTAACAACCCCCTACATACCAGCACGGATCGTCCTGCGCGCCGTTAATTCGCACTTCGAAGTGGATGTGCGGCCCCGATGAGTTGCCCGTATTGCCGGTTGTGCCGATGACGTTCCCCTGATAGACGATCTGCCCCGGGACGACGCTGATACCGTTCAGATGAGCGTAGAATGTCTCATACCCGTTGCCGTGGTTGACGACGATCAGGTTGCCGTAGCCGTAGATGTTCCAACCGGCGAATGTAACGGTGCCGGTGTCGGAAGCCACGACGGCCGTGCCCTCGCCNAGGGCAATGTCAATGCCCGGATGGCCGTACCAGTAGTACTGGGTAAAGTTCCGCGAATTGACGGGATAGATGAATGTGCCTGTGCCGACGATGAGCGGCGCGACGCCGCTACCCGTGGAGCGNCCGCGCACCGATTCCAAACTCGGCGGCGTCCACACAAATACCTCGCGAATCGCGCCGGGGACCATGATNTGAGTCTCCGGGTAGAGACGGTAGGGGAACTCCAGGTTGTTCGGCTCGTAGGCGATAATCGTTTCGACCGGGATGCCATACTGCTCGGATATGCTTTCCAGCGTATCGCCCGGCGCAACGTCGTGNAGCACGCCATCGATGGGCAGGATTACCAGGTCTACGCCGGTTTGCAGCAGGCTGGACTCCTGGCTCAGTTGCGGGTTGCCACCCAGTAGCGTTGTGGCCTGGATGCCGAATTTGTCCGCGATCCCGTTGGGCGTGTCGCCGCGTTCGACGCGGTAGATGACAAACTCGTGCTCGGGCTTGTGCCCGACAAAGGTNTGGGGAACGGCCGCCGGAGCCAGGGCCACGTCCATAATGATCGGCGCGTTGGCCACAGGAGCAGCGTCCGGCGCTGTGCCTTCTCTGGCATCAAGGTCAGTTGCGGCCCCCACGATGCTGGTTTCGGGAGCGGACGGCTCGCTGGACTGGGCGGTGCCCCCGCCGGCCACCCCGACGCGCCACCCCAAAACAATAAGCCCGGCCACCAGAACCAGGACGATATACCCGGCAGCGCGCTGCCAAGTGTCTTTTTCNATGCGCATATGCAAGGGTGGATGCTATCTACNTGNCGGCGGCAAAGCAAACAGGACACGGCCCGGGCGGTCGCTTTCTATACAAGCGCTTAGCTTGTNATGGGGCCGATNAGGCCATGTCCTTGGTCAGCGTTTCCAGGAATTCGTAATTGGTCTTGGTAGCCCGCAGGCGTTGCANTACGGCGGCGGTCGCGCTGCTGATGTCGTAACCGGGCGTATCCATCAGGTGGCCCAACATCCGGCGCATGGTGTAGACGCGCTGCAATTCGTCGGCCGACATGAGAAGCTCCTCGCGACGAGTGCTCGAGCGCTCGATGTCGAAGGCCGGGAAAATACGGCGCTCCTGCAAGCGGCGGCTCAGCATCAGCTCCATGTTGCCGGTGCCCTTGAACTCTTCGTAGATGACGTCGTCCATGCGGCTGCCAGTATCCACCAGCGTCGTGGCGATGATCGTCAGGCTGCCGCCGAACTCCAGATTGCGCGCCGTGCCGAAGAATCGCTTCGGCGGGTAGAGCGCGCCGGGGTCAAGACCACCGGACAGGGTTCGGCCGCTGGGCGGGACGGTGAGGTTATAGGCGCGGGCCAGTCGAGTGATAGAGTCGAGCAAGATGACCACATCGCGGCCCGACTCGACGAGGCGCTTGCCGCGCTCCAGGGCCATCTCGGCCACGCGGCAGTGGTTCTTCACCGGCTCATCNAAGGTGGAGCTAACCACTTCACCCTGTGTCGACCGCTCCATATCGGTCACCTCTTCCGGCCGCTCGCCGATGAGGACGACCATCAGGTGGATCTCCGGGTAGTTCTCGGAGATGCCGTTGGCGATCTCCTTGAGAACAGTCGTTTTGCCGGCCTTGGGTGGGGAAACGATCAGGCCACGCTGGCCGCGGCCGATAGGCGTGATGAGATCGATCAGGCGGGTTGACAGGATGGTGGGGCTGGTTTCGAGCTTAAGCTTCTGGTCGGGGAAGATGGGCGTCAGGGATTCATAGCGGACGCGATTTTTGAGCTGGTCCGGGCTCATCCCATTCACGGCTTCGACGCGCAGCAGGCTGTAGTACTTCTCGTTGTCCTTCGGCACGCGTACCTGGCCGTAGACCATGTCACCGGTCTTCAGCCCAATACGGCGAATCTGTGAGTTGGAGACGTAGATATCGTCCTTGCTCGGCAAATAGGAGCCGGAGCGCAGAAAGCCCATCGTCTGCTTGTCATCTTCGACGATTTCAAGCACGCCGCCACGGAAATGGAACCCACTCGACTCGGCGTCGGCTTGCATAATACGAAAGACAAGATCCTGCTTCTTCATCGTCGTGTAACCGGGNATTTTCATATCCCGGCCGATGTCGCGCAGCTCGCTCAGTTTTTTACTTTCCAGATCACCAATATCCATACGTTGTTTCTCTTTGGCGCAGGCAATCCTGACCGGATGCGCGCCACAAGTTGGTTAAATTTTTACTTTCAATACAGTGTATTTTTGGCTTAACCCATCTCCTGNGTCACAGCTTTTTCCCCCGCGCAACAGGTTGATCGGGAAGAAGACATCGCTGGATGTCATTCGCTAAGGGGTGATAAAGAACGGGGAAGCCAAGCCAGGCAATTCGATAGGAAATATCGCTATTCTTTTTCTTTCAATAGAGGGAGCTTTTTCTTTCCCACAGTGCGGTCCATAAAGTGGGACGAAAGTAGTATAACATGCCAATATATTCAGGTCAACAAGTCTAACGTTGGTAGCCATTCTTTTCGTCCCGCGATCTTAGGGTAATGGGCCATCCTTCACGTCTTCTTGACGGATAAATGCCTCAACCTGTTCCACTAAATGTCGATTACCGACGAATAAAGCCGTCCGCTGGTGNAGGTGCTCCGGGGTGATCTCCAGGATGGATTGCCGGCCGTTCGAGGCGTAGCCGTTGGCCTGCTCGATCAGAAAGGCCAGCGGCGCGGCCTCATACAGCAAGCGCAACTTCCCCTCATCGCGAACACTTTCCGCCGGGTAGCAGAATATCCCCCCACGCAGGAGATTGCGATGGAAGTCCGCCACCAGTGACCCGATATATCGCGCCGACAGGTTCGGCGGTGCCNCGCCAATNCCTTGTAGCCAGTCGATATNCCGTTGGACGCCGGGCGACCAGCGGTTGTAGTAGGCGGCATTGACGCTGTAGTAGGCTGGCGGCTCCGGCAGCATCAAATCGGGATGGGACAGAAGAAACTCGCCGTACTCCGGGTTGAGTGTGAACCCGTGGACGCCATTGCCGGTGCTATATACCAGCATGGTGCTGGCACCGTAGAGCACGTACCCGGCAGCCACCAGGTCTTTGCCCGGCTGCAAGGCGTCTTCNACGCGGCCGCGCTGGTGTTCGTCAACGCAGCGGTAAATGCCGAAGATCGTGCCGATGCTCACATTCACGTCGATATTGGACGATCCNTCAAGCGGGTCGAACACCAGCACATAGCTGCCCTTGTCGTACTTCTCGGGGATATAGAGCGGCTCTTCCTGCTCCTCGGACACCATCAGGCATAGCCGGCCGGTGTGATCNCACAGTTGGCGGATGATNTTATGGGCAAAAATATCCAGCTTCTGTTGTGATTCACCCTGTACATTTGTGGCCCCGGCCTCGCCCAGGATATCGACCAACCCGGCGCGGTTGGTCTTGTGGGCGATAATTTTGGCCGCCAGCGCCAGGTCGTACAGCAAGTTTGTTAGCTCGCCTCGCGCGTACTCCGGCTGGTGATCAAGAATAAAACGCTCAATTGTTGTCACAGTTGACAAGGGATGCGCTCCTTATGGTCCGATTCAGACAATGGGAAAAACAGAGGCCCGCTATGGGAAGAACGGCCCCAGAAAAAATACAAGATAATAAACGATAGCTATGGCCCAGATAAGTGAGTCCGATCGGTCGAGCGCNCCACCATGACCCGGGAAGAGCCGNCCTGAATCNTTCAGCCCCGCCTCCCGNTTGAGCATCGAAATACTGAGGTCGCCGAACAACCCCAGGATGCTGACGGCCAAACCGGCAACGCCGGCGAGCAAAAGTGGCAGATCNAAAATGGCGGCCGTGGCCAGGGCAATGCCCGTNCCGGTGATAATACCGCCGACGTACCCCTCGACNGTCTTCTTGGGGCTGAGGCGCGGCGCCAGCGGATGGCGNCCCAACACGCGCCCGGCCAGCCACTTGCCNACGGCATAACCGCCCATGTCGGCCGACCAGATACTCATCAGGGCCAGGATTGTCCATTGCCAGCCGTTCTCCGGCAAGCCGCGAAGNAGGAAAAAATGGCTACCGACCCAGCCCAGGAGAATGATCCCCGTGATGAGAGCAAACCAGTCGAGCGCNGCGTCGAGGGTNATNCCNCTCTCGAANAGCGTCAGGNAGTAGATGAGGCCGGNAAATGTGCCCAGGAAAAGGGTCACGCCCGTGAGGTTCAATTGCGGCTGCCACGCNCCCACCAGCAGAAAGGTGATAGANGGCAANAATATCCANAACGGTAANTTGTGGTCCAGAACGCGCATGATGTTGGCATATTCCCAACCGGCCACGAGCATCAGAAACAATACCGGAATGAAAAAATACCACCCGCCGANGTACGTGGCTGCCAGCATCACCGGCCCCACGACGAGGGCCACGATCAGGCGGTGCTTGAACATCGGATCAGGNNACNCGCTCAGGACGCATCGGTGACAAGCCCGTAGCGGCGTTCACGCTGGTTAAAGGCGACAATCGCCTCATAAAGATCTTCGCGCCCAAAATCNGGCCACAGGGCGGGCGTGGGGTAATACTCAGAGTAGGCNGCCTGCCAGATCAGAAAGTTGCTGATGCGCAATTCGCCGCTGGTGCGAATCACCAGATCAGGATCGGGCAAGCCCCTGGTNAACAGATAGGANCTGAACAAGTCCTCGTTCAACTCTTCCGGCCGGACNCCATCGGCCAGCATTTGTCGAACNGCGTGCAAAATTTCGGCNCGCCCCCCGTAATTAAAAGCGATATTGAGGATCAGGCGCTCATTGTCNCGNGTCAGTTCCAGCGCGCGGCGCACTTTTTCTTGCAATTTCGGATCGACGCCAGTCAAATCTCCCAGGTGATGGACACAAACNCCCTGNGCGTTCANCTCATCCGTTTCNTGATCCAGAACGCGAGCGAAGATCTTCATCAACGCCTGAACTTCGCTTTTNGGCCGCCCCCANTTCTCCGTGGAAAAGGCATAGATGGTTAGNACCTTGATATTGAACTCNACGCAGGCGCGAATGATGCGNCGCAGGTTTTCGGCTCCGGCGCGATGCCCNGCCTGGCGGGGAAGGCCTCGCTTGCGCGCCCAACGACCATTACCATCCATGATGATGGCGACATGGACGGGCATTTCCAGAGTGGAGAGATCNAGCGGAGCTTCGCGGCGTCGCGCCATCCCTAGACTTCCATGATCTCGGCNTCTTTNGCCCGGCCGATNTCTTCGATCTGGGTGATATACGAGTTCGTGATGTCCTGCAACTGCTTCTCCCCTCGCGTGAAGTCGTCCTCCGAAATGAGCTTNTCGTCCTTCAATTCCTTGAGGTCATGGTTCAGGTCGCGGCGCACATTGCGAACGGCGACCTTGGCCTCTTCGATTCGACGACCGACGATGCGGGTCAGGTCCCGGCGGCGTTCTTCGGTCAGCCGGGGAATATTGAGACGAATCACCTGGCCGTCGTTGTTGGGCATGATGCCCAGATCCGACTTCATGATCGCCTTCTCAATGGCTGACATCGAACTGCGGTCGTAGGGACGGATGGCCAGTTGCTGGGGTTCGGGCACCGAGATAACGGCCATCTGAACCAGTTGCATCTCGACGCCATACTGCTCGACCTTAAGATGCTCGATCAACTTGGTTGAAGCGCGTCCGGTGCGAAACGCAGCCAGATCAGACTCCAACGAAGTGATCGCGCCATTCATCCGGTTCTTTGCTTCTCGCATCACATCTGCAATCATAGGATCCTCCGTTTTCGGCGTCAGGTCTGATAGGCGTAAATGTACCTGAAAACGACCCGCAGGAAAATCTTAGGCGTCGNCGGAAATGGTGGTTCCGACTGTTTCGCCCAATACCAGACGCTTGACGCTGTCTTTTTGCCAGAAATCCAGCACCACGATGGGCATGTTGTTTTCCATGCACAGGGACACGGCCGTGGTATCGAGCACGCGCAGTCGCATGCTCAAGAAGTCGCGATATGAAATCCGGGCAAAGGGCCGGGCATTCGGGTTTTTCATCGGGTCGTCGTCATAGATCGCGTCGACCTTGGTGGCCTTGATCATCACCTCGGCGTTCAGCTCCATCGCCCGCAACGCTCCGGCCGAGTCTGTCGTGAAGTAGGGATTCCCCGTGCCGCCGGCGATGATGACGACGCGCCCCTTGTCCATGTGACGAATGGCTCGCAACCGGATGTAAGGCTCGGCGATGGTGCGCATCTCAAAAGCCGTCTGCACGCGGGTGACGACGCCGGCGCGCTCCAGGACGTCTTTTAATGCGAGCGCGTTCATCACCGTAGCCACCATGCCGATGTGNTCGGCCGTNGACCNCTCCATCCCGGCTTGCGTGCCCACCGAACCGCGCCACAGATTACCGGCTCCAATGACCAGCGCGATCTGGACGCCCAGGTCGTGAACATCTTTCACTACCTGGGCGACCTCGCTCGCGCGGGTGGGATCGATTCCGAATCCACCCTGGCCGGCCAATGCCTCGCCGCCCATCTTCAGAAGAATCCGTTTGTATCGAACATCGGCCATGGTTCGTTTTTCCTTGTTGGCTTGCGATTCCCCGGGCGCGGCGTAAATGGCTCCCGCCCCCAACTGTATCGATTAGTCTTCCAGCGATTCGCCCAACTCGTAGCGGGCAAAGCGGCGGATAATGATGTTCTCGCCGGTCGTGCGGATGGCGTCGGTCAGCATATCCTTGATCTTGACCTTCTCATCCTTGACGAACGGTTGCTCCATCAGGCACATCTCTTCGTAGAACTTCGTGATGCGACCGGACACGACCTTCTCGACCACCGCTTCCGGCTTGCCCTCGGCCAGAGCCTGGGCCTTCAGCACCGACGTCTCGCGCTCCAACTCTTCGGTGGGAACGTCTTCCACATTCAGATAGCGCGGCGCGGCGGCGGCAATGTGCAGAGCCAGGTTATGGGCCAGTTCGCGGAACTGCTCGTTGCGGGCAACGAAATCGGTTTCGCAGTTCAGTTCCAGCATCACGCCCACGCGGTTGCCGGGATGGGCGTACAGTTCGATGACGCCTTCCTTAGCCGTGCGGTCGGCGCGCTTGGCGGCGCGGGCCGCACCCTTCTCGCGCAGCATATCGACGGCCTTGTTAAAGTCGCCGTTGTGCTGCTCCAGAGCCTTCTTGGCCTCCAGCACGCCCGCGCCGGTCACCGCGCGCAGTTCTTTAACCATTTCGGTTGTAATTGCCATTTCGAATCATTCTCCTAACGCTTACTCGGACGCCTCATCATCTTCATCGGCTTCCGTTGAAAATTCCTCTATATCGATATCCANGTCTACCTCTTCGTCGCCTNCAACTTCGGNCTCCTCNTCGACNGCGGNTTTCTCGCGCAGCTTGGCCAGGGTAGAAGCNCCCAGGAGCANTTCGTCTTCGGCGTCTTCCATGCCATCNAAGGACTCGTAGCGGTAACGATCGAAGTCAGTCACTTCTTCCTGCAGCGTTTCCTTGCGCATGGCCAGACCTTCGAGGGCGGCGTCGGCCATCTTGCCGACGATCAATTTGATCGCCCGGATGGCGTCGTCGTTGGAGGGGATGACAAAATCGATCGGGTCGGGATCGCTGTTCGTGTCCACCACGCCGACGATCGGTATGTTGAGCGTATTGGCCTCGCGAATGGCCGTCTCTTCGTGACTTACGTCAATGATGAAGAGCAAAGCCGGCAGATCGCGCAGGTCGCGAATACCGCCCAAACGCAGGTTTAGCTTCTCGATCTCGCGCTCAATGCGGAGGCGCTCCGTCTTCTTGAGCAGGTCAAACTCGCCCGCGTCGCGCCGGGTTTCCAGTTCGCGCAGGTAGTTAATTCGCTGGCGAATGGTCCGCCAGTTCGTGAGCGTGCCGCCGAGCCAGCGGTCGTTGACGTAGGGCTGGGACGCGCGCGAAGCCTCGCGGGCGATAGTATCCTGGGCCTGGCGCTTGGTGCCCACAAAGAGCACGTCACCGCCGGCGGCGACGGTATCGCGGATGGCGTTATAGGCTTCTTCGATCAGCACAATTGTTTGCTGCAGATCGAGGATATGGATACCGTTCCGCTCAGTAAAGATATAAGGCTTCATCTTCGGGTTCCAGCGGCGCGTCCGGTGACCGAAGTGCACGCCTGTTTCCAGAAGTGCTTTCATTGAAACAATGGCCATGAGGTTATTCTCCTTTTTATTTGTTTTCTTCTTCCACGCCCTTCAACCTGAAGTGGAACTTGCATGGCCGAGGCAACCGTTGAGAGCGCTCCGGGGTGGTCACGTGTGCAAGTGACCTGGGAGCGTCGCGGGTTGCCGTTGCAAGCACAACCTCTTCAGTCCAGGCGTGTGTGAACTGTTAAATTGCCTCTGCTAACCGGGATAGGGAAGCGATGGCAGAAAATCCATTGGATTATAATGAATCAGGCAAAATAAGCAAAAAAACCGTGGCCNCCGNCCTCANCGCGATGCGTGCCAGCGTTGTCGNANCATNCGTGCCGCGCCGCGGATCGAGCCNCGAAGGGGGCTNTTCAGCGCCAATGCGATCCCCTGATATTGNCGTCCAGGGACGACAATCACCCGATCGCCTGGCAAGGCCGCCAGAGATTCGTCAACNACCTGNCCAGCCGACATCCACAGCGGCTCTGGTATCTGCCNCCGATCAAACCCCNCGTACTCCGGGGTCTCATGAAANTCGCTGTAGGTGAAACCAGGACACAANGCCTGAACCTTNACNCCTGTCCCATGTAGTTCGCTGGCCAGCGCCTCGGAAAAATTGTTGAGGAATACCTTNGACGCCGTATAGGTCACGCTGCCGCCCGACGGGAAAAACGAGGCAATTGACGAAACATTGAGAATCGCGCCCCCACCCCGCGCCACCATTTGCGGCACGGCCGCCCAGGATAGCATCACGCTGGCGGTGTCGTGCACGCGGATCATGTCCAGGTGGCGCTCCATCGGCACTTCGGTGAACGTCCCGCGCGTGCCGAAACCGGCATTATTGATTAGCAGGGTGAGATCGCTCATGCCCCGAATGGCCGCCGCCACGCGAATGATATCCTCTTCGCGAGCCAGATCAGCTGTTAAAACGTCCGCCTCTATCCCGTGCGCCGTGGACAACTCATCGGCCAGGGCGCGGAGACGCTCTTCGCGACGAGCGACGAGGGTCAGATCATAGCCATCGGCCGCCAGCCGCCGGGCATACGCTTCGCCGATGCCACTGGAAGCGCCGGTTATCAACGCTCGACCGATGGGAATCAACACTCTATCGGCCGTCGCTCGCCGGACAGCGCGCCAGGCGGCCACGGCGGCCACAACCGCCCCCAGGCCGGCGGCCGCGGCCACCCCGCCGGAACGATTTCGCTTNTCTTGTAGATTTGCCATTGAACTCAACTCCCGGCCACGATCAATTCATGGACGTGCTCNACCGCCCGACCGACATCCCCTCCGGCCACCACCACGCTGATGCCGCACTCGGTCGATCCCTGGGCGATGGCGATGACGTTTACCTGATGATCGCCCAGCGCGCTGAACACCCGTCCGGCAATGCCGTAGGTCGTCTGGAGACCCGCGCCGACGATGGTGACAATNGCGATCTCGTCCCTGGACCAGATGCGCTCGATGTCGTGGCGGCGAAGTTCGTCAGCGAATTCCTCTTCCAGACCGTGGACCACGGCCGACGCGGCCGGCTCCGGCACGATGAAGCATATCGATTGCTCCGACGACGCCTGCGTGATGAGCAAGACGCTCACATCAAGCCGGGCCACCGCGCCAAATGCGCGGGCAGCAATACCCGGCACGCCGATCATGCCCTTGCCCTCAATGGTGATCATGCTCACGCCCTTGATCGCCGTGACGGCCTTCAATGCGCCGTTTTGCTGGGTGACGTCCTCTTCGATAACCGTGCCCGGATGGGTCGGGTTGAACGTATTTTTGATGCGCAGCGGGATGCCGTTCTCGACACACGGCCGCATCGTCTTGGCGTGGATGACTTTGGCCCCATAGTAAGCTAGCTCCGACACCTCACGGAACGACAGAGTCGGGATGGAGNCAGCATTAGGAACTAGCCGCGGATCGGCCGACATGACGCCGTCGACGTCGGTCCAGATCCAGACCTCGTCCGCATCCAGCGCCTGGCCCAGGATAGCGGCGCTGTAATCAGACCCGCCGCGGCCGAGCGTGGTGGTCACGCCGTCGGCCGTGGCGCCAATGAAACCGGTGACGATTGGAATGGCGTCCTCCTCCAGCAGCGGCCCCAGTCGCGCCGTGGTGCGCTCGCGTGTGCCGGCCGTATGCGGCGCGGCATTCTGGAAATTGCTGTCGGTCAGGATCAACTCGGTGGCATCGATGGCCTCCGAATCGTAGCCCAGCTCGCGCAGGTAGGCGGACAGGATGCGGACGCTCATCTGCTCGCCCATGCCGCTGATCGCGTCCAGAGCCCGTGGCGTCAACTCCCCCAACACGTTGACCGCGCCGCACAGAGTGATAAACCGTTCGACAAATCGCTCGATTTCGGCCAGCACGGTTTGCCGCTCACCTTCCGGCGACAGGAGTCCATCGATCGCTTCATAGTGGATCTCTCGCAACAGGACAGCCAGCCGTTGGTAAGTCTCTTTGTCGCCGGTGAAGGCCGTGTGCGCTCCCTGCAACAGCAGATCGGTCACNTTCACCGGCTTGGAGCCCATGGCCGAAGCGACNACGACGACCTGCCCCCAGGTATCGCGCGCTTGCAGGATCAGATCCGTCGTCTCGCGCATGGCCGCCGCGCTGCCGACTGATGTCCCGCCGAATTTCATCACCAACGTCATTATATCTTTCCTCAACTATGCATATGGCGTAGCGATCCATGAGTATAACCAAGCGGAAACGGTGGGCAATGGGAAAAGATTAATGTTGGGGGATGGGGGAAAGGAAACAGCCGATCCCATGACGAGATCGGCTGTTTCGTGCTTATCTGGCGGGATAAACGTCATTGGATATTGCGAGGACGGTTGCCACTGGACGGCAGCACTGCAACCGAGTATTGCGGATCTATTTGCTTGAGTGAGGCATGAAATAAAAGAAAGCATTAATTCCAGAAAAGGAAGGCCTGGCATTTTTCCACCAATATCCTCAAAAATATCCTCGATCTCCCCACTATCATCGCCCTAGGCAAATGCATATGCTGTTATCAGTTTGCCTAAACTCCCGAGATCCAGGGGAGTTTCCTAATAGGTGGCCTTGATGACAGAAGATATGAATCTGAAGAAAAAATAACAAAGAGCTAACAATGGAACTAATCTCTTCTGTTGATTGGATAGTTTTTATCGTCGTCGTCGGCTTGCGCTTCCTGCTGCCGCTGCTGATACCGCTCTACCCTCTACCGGCGATCATCATCTGCCTGCTGCTCGACGGGGTGGACCAAACAATTTTCCAGACCTTTACCANCCTGCCGCTGAACGGATACCAGGGCTACGATAAGGCGCTGGATGTCTATTACCTGACTGTGGCCTACATCTCGACCTTTCGCAACTGGGTCAATCCCTACGCCTTCCAGGTAAGCCGTTTCCTGTATTTCTACCGGCTTGTAGGAGTCGTGCTTTTTGAATTACTCCAGCTCCGGCCACTGTTGCTTATCTTCCCCAACGTATTCGAGTATTTCTTCATCTGGTACGAGGTAGTGCGGCTCTTTTGGAACCCCGCCCGGCTGGCCAAGCGGACGGTGCTGGCCGTCGCGGCCGCTATCTGGATCGTCATCAAATTGCCGCAGGAGTACTGGATCCACATCGCCCAACTCGACGCGACGGATGTCCTCAAGCAGGTGCTGGNCGGCACGCCGGAGTCAAGCTGGGGAACGCTCATCACCGACAACACCCTCCTGATCGCCGGCGTGCTAGTGATCGTCGCCGTCGGGTTGTTTTTCCTCTACCGCTATTTGCGCGCTCACCTGCCGCCGCGCGACCACGGGCTGGCTCTACAGGCCTACGGCGCGGCCGATAGACCAACCCAAGAGCAATTGACAGTGGCCCGTCAGACATGGGAAGCGCGCATATTCGATCGCGACCTCGTCGAAAAGATCGCCCTTGTCGGTTTTATCACCGTCATCTTTTCGAAGATACTGCCCAACGCGACAGCCACGCCGCTGGGGATCATTTTCGACGTTTCCCTGTTCATCATTGCCAACACGGCGGCCAGCCACTTTCTGGCTCGTCGCGGCCGGACGATCGCTTCAGGGATCGTCCATTTCCTGGTCGTGCTGGGCATGAACTATGGGTTGGTCTGGCTTGGGAGCTTGCTGAGTGATACTGAGACGAACTGGTTGAATGCCACATTCTTTGTCCTCTTACTCAGCCTTATCGTGACGTTGTTCGACCGGTTCCAGCCCATTCACCTGGCGCGGTTTCCCCGCCAACCGCTTTGGTCTCGGGAGAAGGGGGAATCAGCCGCCTGAGGATTTGCCAATGAGCAAAACCGGCGGTGTCTGGGGGAACGATTGTGAGAAAACGGGTGATATCCTCGTAAATATCCTCATTCTCCTCACTATCTCTCGCCTGAACAAATTTATATGCTTTCAGTAGCTCGATGATCGTGGTGGATGTGGCAAGTCCATCTACCAAACAGTCTCGGAGCATCATCATCGCAGGGATTGCGAATTAGTTTAAAACAGGCAGTCACTTGGCTGTCATACCATTCTGGGAGGTTTGTAATCATGCTTAGCACCCTTTTGAGTATCGTCATCGTCTGGCTCTTGTCAGCGTTGGTCATCTACATCGTCGGCCGGTTGAATATGGGCATGACCGTCAGCAGTTTTGGCAGCGCCCTCATCGCCGCCGCGGCCATCGCCCTGGTTTCCGGGCTGCTCTCGTGGCTCTTTGGTTTGCTCGGAATCACTATCGGTGGCGGTTTGATCGGCGGGATCATCTCGCTTGTCGTGGCCGCTGTCGTGTTGCTGGTCAGCGATAAGTTTGTTGGCGGGATGAAGGTCAACGGTTTTGTCGGGGCCATCATCGCTGCCTTGGGTATCGGCGTTGTCGGCTGGCTGGCGAACTGGATCGTTGGTCTCTTTGGCTTCTAATCGGTAGCAGAAACACAATCGAAGACTTGCCGGCGCGCCCGAAGAAATCCGGGCGCGTTTTCGATCTCCAGGGACTTGTTAGAGCTGATCGGACATGGAAAGTTCTTCACTTTTTTCTATAATCAGCACCGAAACAGTCCGTTCTAATTTTGGAAAGCAATCATTATCGGTTTCCCTATAGGTATTGGGATTCACGTAAGCNTTATGGCCATTCTTCGTACCAAACTCACGCCTCCCAGGCTCAGGCAATCTCTCGTCGTCCGGACCCACTTGCTTGAGCGACTCAACACGAGCATTGATGGAGACGTGACCCTGGTCAGCGCGCCGGCTGGCTATGGCAAGACCACGCTCATAGCTGAGTGGGCTGAACAAGCGCCCCTGCCGGTTGCCTGGCTGACTTTGGATGAGTCGGATAACGATCTCACGGCTTTCCTAACCTACTTTATCGCCGCGATTCGTACCCTCTACCCGGAAGCCTGTCCGACGATCATGTCCCTGGTGCAGTCCGCCCAACCGGTACAAGGTGACTTGTTGACCACCGTCCTGGTGAATGAGATCGACGACTTGCCCAAGCGCTTCGCCCTCGTTCTCGACGATTATCATTTTATTTCCGACCCCTCTATCCACGAACTGATAAACAGCATCTTGCGCCGGCCGCCGACCCAATTGCATCTGATGATCCTGTCGCGCAGCGAACCACCTGTTGCCTTAAGCCGCCTGCGCGCCACCGGAATGGTCGGCGAATTAGGGGTTCGAGACCTGCGTTTTACGCCGTCGGAAGCAGAGGCCTTCATTGCCCGGCTGCCGGGCAGCGTCAACGATCGGACTGGCTCTGCATTGTTAGAACGAGCCGAGGGCTGGGTGACGGGACTTCAACTGGCCTCATTGACTTTGCGCAAGGCGGCCGATCCAGCGGCTATCATAGAGTCGATGGCTGTGGAACCAGATCGGTATGTGATCGAGTACCTCTTCGAGCAGGTAATAAGCCAGCAGTCAGCCGAAGTGCAGGAGTTTTTGGTCAAAACCGCGATTCTCGATCGAATTTCGCCGTCTTTGGCCCGGACTGTGGTCGGCCCGGGCGCGGCCATGCCCACGACACTGGCCGAGGTTGAGCGAGTCGGTCTCTTCCTGAGCGCGCTGGACAATAAGGGCGAATGGTTTGTCTATCACGCGCTGTTCCGGCAGGCGTTGCTGAGATTGCTGCACGAGACTNACTCCGAGGTGGAGATCGCCACGCTCCATCTGCGCGCCGCCGAATGGTTTTTACGGCAAGATCTGGCTGATGAAGCGCTGGAGCATGCTTTGACCGGGGGTAACGAGACCCTAGCGTTCCAAGTCGTCGCGCCCCGATGGACTCATTATCTGACTCCTGAAGGCTGGCCAGTACTTGACAAGTGGATCAGTCGCCTGCCCGAGTCGCTCATCGCCCAGCATCCGCTATTATTAACAGCTAAGGCATACGTTCTGACCTACCGGATCCGGTGGGACGCGGTCTTACCGTTGATCAACCAGGCCGAGGCGCTCCTGTCGACGGCAACCGCTCTCGACCCGGACGAAGAAGCTTTATCCCGATCGATTCTCTCCTGGATGTGGGCCTATCACTGGTTGAGGGAACTGGAGCCGGAGAAAACTCGCGCGGCCGCGGAAAACGCACTGGCCACTTTGCCTTGCGGATACTCTCAGGTAGCCAATGCGACCCTTTTTGTATTGGCAATAGCCTTGCAGTGGATGGGCGAGTTCCAGACTGCCAAACAGATGGTTGACCAGGCANTAGGCTCTATCCCGGTTGCTTCCACCCAGCAGCACTCCTTTATCCACAGCTTGTTCACCCTGACAACTCTNTATCTGGCTGAGGGTTTTCTGCGGCAAGCTGAAGAGACAGGCCAAGTGTTGTTGCAAAAGGCCACACAGTTTAATGCTCCGGTTTTGAAAGCTTGGGGCTGCCTGACCCTGGGGGCAGCGGCGTACTACTCCAACGATCTGCAGGCCGCTATTCCCCATTTTTCCGAGGGGGTGCAACTGCGATATCAGGGCAACACTCTGGCCAGTGCGCAGTGCCTGGTTGGGTTGGCCCTGACCTACCAGGCGTTGGGGCAACCTGATGAGGCGCGAGGCGTCATGACCATCATGGGCGATTTCCATCGCGAGCTGGCAAATCCGCTTCTCAATGTTCAATATTGGTCCCTCCAGGCGCGTATCGCTCTGATGAACGGCGACATCTCAAACGCCCGTCAGTGGAATAGCACCGCTGCTCCCACAGCGGGTCTGGCACTTGGCTGGTTGAGTGAACCGGCCACGACGAATATTCGCATCCGGCTGGCCGACCAGCCATCGCAATCCGAATTGACCCGAATCACCGCTGATATTGACGATTTGTTGGCAAAATTAACGCGATTGCGCCAGCCGACTCGTGAAGTTGAGCTACTGTCNCTCAAGGCGGCGACCCTAGCGATGAACGATGACCGTCCAGCCGCGCTTCAGGCNCTGGAGCGGGCCATTGCCCTGGCTGAGCCGCGCGGGCTGATCCGGCCTTTCGTAGAGGTTGGTTCATCAGTTGAGCCTTTGCTGCAAGAAATGGCCGCGCGCGTGCCATCATCGTTCACAAGTCGCCTTTTGTCGGCAATGCAGTCCGGCGTGATTAACGAGGGGCGGCAACCGCCGGCCATGCATAACATTCCGCGCCTGACGCCACGGGAAAGGGAAGTGTTGCTATTGCTGTCCAACTACTGCACCGACCGGGTAATCGCNGAAACGTTAGTCGTCTCTCCGCTGACGGTGCGGACGCACATCGAAAACCTGGCCGAAAAGTTGGGCGTGCGCGGTCGCCGAACCATCGTTGACCGGGCCAGAGAATTGGCCTTGCTTTCNTAAGCATCCTCATCCTGGTCAATATCCTCAGTAATATCCTCGATCTCCTCACTATATTTCTCTCCTCCAATCGCATATTCTCACAGTAGGGCTGCCGTTGACGGCCAGGTCACCTAAATCGTCAATGCAGCACCACCGCGCTGATCGCCGGCAGCCCGTTTCGACAATCGTTTCAGTGGCGAAATGCCCTTAAAAGCGACTTGATGATAACCGGCCGTGGCATGACTACCATGGCACGAATCACATAGCAAGGGATATGAGACAGACGGAGTTGAAAATTCATGAACCCAATTGTTGTTACCGGATCGCAATCCGGCATGGGCGCCGCCATCACGGCCCGACTGAGAAGCAGCCACCACACGGTCATTGGCATCGACCTGCCCGGCAAGGGGGCCGAGATCGAGGGCGATTTGTCCTCGGCCGTCGCCAGGCAACAAATGATCGCCGACGTCCTGGATCGTAGTGGCGGCGTCCTCAGCGGTATCGTATGCAATGCTGGCGTCGATAACGAAAATGTGCCGCTCGTATATTCGGTGAATTACCTGGGCGTCATCGAGTTATTGATGGGGCTGCGCGATGCCCTGGCGGCCGCCGGCCGGGCAGCGGCGGTGATCAACGTCTCCAACTCCNTCGCTGTCACACCCAACATCCCCCAAGACCCGGTAGACGCTTTGCTGGATGACCGTTTCGACGAAGCGGTTTCGATGATGAAGAGCCAGCCCCGGTTCGCCTACCAGGTGAGCAAGGCGGCTCTAGCCCGTTGGATCCGCATCCACGCCGCGAGCTCGGAATGGGCCGGGCGCGGGATCACCATGAATGGCGTATGCCCCGGCCCCGTCCGGACNCCNCTCCTGGAGAAGGACCTGGCCGACCCGCGCAAAAGAGAACTCATCCTCCGCTTGCCCCGGCCGCTGGGCGAATTCACTCCGCCGGCGGCGGTGGCCGACCTGATCGACTTCCTGCTGAGCGAGCGGGCGCGGTTTATCGTTGGGCAACTGATCATGATCGACGGGGGCATTGAGGCCACCTATCGCGGCGCGGATTATCCAAGCCCCTGGGCACGGCCGCAATGGACGCACGCCAGCTAAGTTGGCATTGGTCGGGAAAACACNGTGGCCAGCACATGAAAGGAATAAAGAGAGGCAGATATGGGTCTTCGTAATCGCGCCATCTTTTGGTTTTTTATCTACGGCTTCCTGGTCTTTTTTCCGTTGTTCATTGGAGCAACAAACCAGCCGCCGGGCAACCGTCCGGTGATAGTCGAGANCAGCGTGGCCTTCGGTTTCATTGGGCTGGCGATGCTGGCGCTGGAATTCGCCCTCATCTCCCACCTGCGACCGGTCGCGTTGCCGTTCGGCATGGACGCGCTCATCCAGTTCCACCGCGAGCTGGGTACCATGGCCCTGGTGTTCGTCCTCCTCCACCCAATCCTGCTCTTCGTCAACGGCCTCCCGCTNTCGACACTGAATCCGTTCGGCGGCACGCCGGCCACGCAACTGGGCACCATCGCTCTCTTGGCCATGCTGCTGATCGTCGTGTTGTCGTTCGGCCGCAAGCGGTTGAAGTTCAAGTACGAATACTGGCAGCTCACCCATGGTCTGCTCTCGGTCGCCACTTTCGCCATCGCCATCTGGCACATGGCCGAGGTCGACCGCTACTTCAGCATCCCGAGCATGAAGGGCCTGTGGTTTCTCTATGCCATTCTGTTGATCGGCTTGCTGCTGTATTACCGTCTTGTCCTGCCCATTCAGATGCTGCGCCGTCCCTGGGTGATCATCGAGAACAAGGCGGAAGCCGGTAACTCGCGGACGCTGACTCTGAAGCCCGAAGGCCACACTGGCTGGTCATTCTCCGNCGGCCAGTTCGCCTNGCTGACGACGATGAAGTCGCCGTTCTCGATCTATCACCATCCCATCTCCATGTNCTCCGGCGGTGAAATCGACCAGACGGGAACGATTCAATTCACCATCCGCGACCTGGGCGACTGGTCGGGAAATACGGTTCCCGCGCTANCGGTCGGCAATAGAGTGTGGGTAGACGGACCCTACGGCGTTTTCACCATCGACAACGAGCAGGCGCAAGGATTTGTACTGCTCGGTGGCGGCGTGGGTATCACGCCCATGCGGTCGATTATCCACACGATGATCCAGCGCGAGGATTTTCGACCGGTTGTCCTCTTCTTTGCTACCAGCACCGAGAGCGACCTGACTTTCCGCGAAGAACTCGACGCCATCGCCGCGCGATACGCGAACATCAAAGTTGTCTATGTACTGGCTAACCCATCATCCGATTGGCAGGGAGAGACCGGCTTTGTGACCCNTGAGGTGCTGGAGCGCCATCTGCCAACCCAATGGAAACGCTATATGTATTTCATCTGCGGGCCGGAGCCGATGATGAACGCGCTGGAAAAGGTCTTAGTCGGAATGGGCGTTCCTGGCGATCAGGTTCAGACCGAACGCTTCAACATGGTTTAGAGGAGAAACAGGATGCACCACGTCTATACCCGTCGCATTGTGATCGCGCTAGTGGGTTTCTTTGCCGTGCTGGCGCTCCTGTTCGGCCCGCTGGTGGCGCGGCTGCGAACCGCGCCAAATGCAACTACAGGCATGGCATCAGACGCCGCAGATCCCGCGCTTGCCGGAAATGGTGAAAGCACAGGGGTCATGCTGCCCAACGGGCAAGTCGCATTTGATAATTTGTGCGCCTCCTGCCACAAAGCGGAGAAGTTCGCCGACAAGGTGCGCAAATCGCTCGACCCCGACGCGGCCTCGCTGGCCCAACTGGAGAAGCTCGTCGGCCCACCGGCGCATGGCGGCGCGTCGCCGGCTGAGGCGCTGGCGATCGTGATACAGGTGCGGACGCTGGCCGGGCTGCCCTCATCGTATCCGCCAGGCGTGGCCACGCCGCCGGCGGCCGCGACGGCTGCCGCGGTCCTGCCGACGCCCACGCCCATCCCGCCAGAGAATCTACTGACCGATTATCAAGGCGTCTGGGCGCAACAGTGCGCCACCTGTCACCAGGCAGACAAGTTCGCCACCGGGCTGATGGCCGAAGCCGACCCGGATCTGCGCACGTGGCAGGCCGTTGAGTACCTGTCCGGCCCGCCGGCTCACTACAACCGTCCCGTCGTGACTTTCTTGCCGGCGATGAACCACGTGCGTGAATTGGCCGGTCTCGAACCGCTTATTAAGGAATAACCAGCATGATGACTCGATTTTTGTCCGGAACTCGCTATCTGATCTTGATCCCTATCCTGGGATTGGCGATTGCCGCCTCGTTCTTCTTCGTCTTCGGGGGTCTGGGGTTGATCATCGCCCTGGCCGAAGTGGTCCTGGCGGGCCTTGGCGGCGCCGCTGAAGCGCATTCCGCTTCGCTGCCAGTCGAGGTAGAGATCGTTGAGTACGTCCATCGCTTTTTGATCGGCACGGTCCTCTACATCACTGCCGTCGGCCTCTACCAGCTCTTTGTCCAGGAAATACAGTTTCCCCGCTGGTTGCGCATCGACAGCACAGAGGAGCTGGAAACGAACCTCATCGGCGTGACCGTCGTCGTCCTGGCCGTCAATTTCATGGGTGTCGTCTTTACCCAGAATCCCCAGGAATTGCTGGAATACGGAGCAGGCATCGCCCTACCCATCGCCGCGCTGGCCTTGTTCGTCGGCTTGCGTACATGGTCGACGAATCTGACGAAGAAAACCTCGATGGAAGTGGAAGGACAGCACGAAGATGNCGAAAAGGAGCAAAACCATGAGCGTTGATAAAAGCAATGTTGCCTCCCTGCCGGAGATTTCCCACCTGACGTTAGAGGAGCGTTTTGAGATAGGACGGAGCCTACGCAAGGAAGTTCCTCGCTCGGCCCATGCTGAATTCGCGCCTCCGCAGGAGCGAGATATGCTGGCGCTGATCGCGGCCTCAAACGAGGGCCGCGTAGAGAATCTCGTGCCCATCCGCCACGGCCGGATGGCCGCATCGCCTTTCACTTTCTATCGTGGGGCGCCGGCAGTGATGGCTGCTGATCTATCGCACACGCCATCCAGCGGTCTTGTCGCCCAGTTGTGCGGCGACTGCCACATCAGTAATTTCGGGCTNTATGCCTCGCCCGAACGCAGCCTGGTATTCGACCTCAACGACNTCGATGAGACGTTGCCCGGCCCGTTCGAATGGGATGTAAAGCGCGCAGCGGCGTCGATCGTGGTGGCGGCGCGCAACGCCGACCTGTCCACCAAGGATGCCGAGAAGGCTGTGCGAACGNCGATGCGTGTTTATCGCCAAAAGATGCATGAATTTGCCGGCCGCAGTTACCTGGATGCCTGGTATAGCGTCGTCGAGTCTGACGTTTTCTTACANATGGCTGACAAGAACAAGCGTAAGGAGGTAATGGTTGGCCTGGCTAAAGTTCAGACGCGTGATCGATTGCGAGCCTTCGCCAAGCTCACGGAATCGGTCGGCGGCGAGCGGCGTATCATTCACGATCCGCCGGTCATCCACCGGTTGGACAAAAGCGAAGCGGCCGTGCGCGACTGGATCGTCTCGCTCTTTGAGACTTATTACGAGTCGCTGGAGGACAGCCGCAAGCGCCTGCTGTCACGCTACCGGTTCGTGGATGTGGCGCACAAGGTGGTCGGGGTTGGCAGCGTGGGCACCCGCTGCTTCATTTCCCTGTGGATCGGCAAGGATGACTCGGACCCGCTGTTCTTACAGGTAAAACAGGCCAACCCCTCCTTGCTGGAGTCTTATCTGGGCCAGAGTGCCTACGACCATCCTGGGCAGCGCGTCGTCGCTGGCCAGCGGCTCATGCAAGCTACCTCTGACATCTTCCTGGGCAGCGCCAGTTCCGCGGGTGACACCTACTTCATCCGCCAGCTCTATGACATGAAAGGCAGCGCCGATCTGTCGAACATTCCGGCGGCTTACCTGGAGCGTTACGCCGGGCTGTGTGGCGCTGTGCTGGCCCGCGCCCATGCCCGGAGTGCGGATGCAGCCCAAATTGCGGGTTATCTGGGTCAATCCGATCGATTCGATCAGGCCCTGACCCGGTTTGCTTTCCGCTACGCCGATCAAAACGATCAGGACTGGAAAGCCTTTAAGCGAGCTATCAAGGACGGTCGTATCGAGGCCCGGGCGGGGTAAGGCAGCAGGCTTTGCCGAGGCGCCCAGTGTTGAGGTCTTGGGCAAGGTCAAAGTCGCTCTTGTACCTCTGGAAGTGATCGACGCCGTCGCCAGAGATGTAATTGCCCGCTTTACTGGCATAAGG
>JAACJX010000268.1 GCA_014237545.1 Ardenticatenia bacterium
ACCCCAATGTTGCGGCGTGTGGGCCAGGCCTGATCGATACAAGTGGTAAACTACAGTCAACTGTAAAGCAACTGGTGAAGCCATTGAAGGAAGCAATCCTCCTAGCCTGCTATATATCTGACATTAACCCCAACAATCTACACAAAATTACAAGCCCGCTGCGTAGTAGGGGTGCGCAAACTATTATCCCGACCACGTATCCTGCCACCAATGATTTTGAGGCTATCAGTGATGGAACACACAGTAAACCGGTAGAATGGATCAGTGGGGCCTGCATGTTATTCCGTCGGAGCGCGCTGAGAGATGTTGGATTATTCGATGAAAGGTTCTTCCTCTACTTCGAAGAAACGGATTGGTGCCTCAGAGCAAGAAACAAGGGGCGGTCGATCTACTACCTTCCAGGAGTGACCGCTGTGCATGTTGGCGGAACTTCAACCCGAGCTAATTATTTGGATAATCTGACGGTTTATGTAAAAAGCGCTATTAAGTTTTACGAAAAGCACAGGGGTTCGCGTGTATCTTTTCCGCTTGTTTTGTGTGTAAAAGCGGTTGCCACTTTTAACGTTTTAAGATGGTCAATAGTGGCAAGGCTAAGACCAACTTATCGTCAAGCCCTGAGACCTTGGATATCCTTCTCAAAACGGCTCGCATTTAAGGGCATGGGATAGAATAGTGTTTAAAACCCTGACAATCCAAATCAACGGAGATGATGGGGGCTAACAGACAACCACCCCCGCATAAAATCGCTCCAACCCTTGCGTCGGAAATCTAGTAGCCTGCTCTGAAAAAATCTTCATGTCAGTAAGATTTTGGTTGAATAAACTGGTCAATGATTTTGGCAAGTCATGGATTGCTCAAAATGGGATCCTTCCTGAGAGCCAGCTATACAAACTATTGGAGTGGCGGCGGCTGCATGAAATGCTTGTCCAATTACGAATAAACTGCGTATTGGACGTCGGCGCGGCCCGGGGACAGTTCGCGATCAACCTGCGCAAGATCGGCTACGAGGGAAAAATTGTTTCCTTCGAGCCCGTACCCGAAGCCTTTGCCGAGATGTCGGCCGTGTTTGCGGGGGACAGAAAGTGGCAGGGGCATAACGTGGCCCTCGGCCGCCAAAACGGCGAGACAACTTTCAACGTGGCGGTGGAGTCGACCGAAATGAGTTCAATCTTGCTGCCGCGTCATGGATCGTGGCATTTGCGCCAGATCACCGTTCCACTGGCGACCCTCGATGCCTTTTTCGATTCGGCCATCACTGATATTTCCGATCCTTCCGTTTTCCTGAAGATGGATACCCAAGGGTATGACGTAGAGGTCATCCATGGCGCCCTCCGCTCATTACCGCAGGTTGTGGCTCTGCAATCCGAACTGGCGATCCGGCCAGATTATGTGGGCGCTCCGCTGTATCTGGAAGCGCTCGGGATTTACCGCGATCTGGGTTTTGAGCCAATCAGCCTCATTGAGGCGGCGCGTGATTCGCAATCAGGGATCATTACCGAATTCAACTGCGTGCTCATCCGCGACGGAATTGCTTGATATGGCTTCTGTTTTGGTTCTGGCCACCACCCAAACGCCGCCTAACGCGCAAGCCCACATTTTTTCAGAAGAAAGCCCCCGCATCGACTACCTCGATCTCCAGCACCGTCTCAATGCCGACCTGATCGACTTCGGCGTCTACCAGCGGCCGCCCTACCGCTGGCTGGAGCGCGGCGACCGGTTGAGCCGGCTGGCCTGGGGGCAGGCGTTGTTCGCCCTGCGCCACTGGCGCGATTACCAGCTTGTCTATTCGCTGAGCGAGGACGTGGGCCTGGCTATGGCCTTTCTACTGCGGNTGCGCGGCCGCCGGCCGCGCCATGTGATGGTGGCNCACAACTTGCTCTCGCCGCGCAAGGTCCCGCTCACCCGCCGGATGGGGGTGATGGACCGCTTCGACGCCATTGTCGTCCTCAGTTCGGCCGCCGCGNCGGGCATTTGCGCGACCTACGGCGTCGGCCCGGAAAGGGTCATCTTCCTGATGGACGCCATCGATGAGACGTTCTGGCGGCCCGACCCGGATGCGGNGGNGGACCCGGGTCTCATCCTCAGCGTCGGGCGGGCGCGGCGGGATTACGCCACGCTGCTGGCGGCCGTGGANGNGNTGCCGGCGCGGTTGCGCGTCCAGGCCGGCAGCCAGTGGCACGTCGAGTACGCCGCCGCGACCGGCCGCAGTTCCCTGCCCGCCAACGTCGAGCTGGGCGAGTTCCTNCCTTATGCCGGCTTGCGCGCCCTCTACGACCGGGCCGCCTTCGTGGNCATNNCNCTGGAGCGTGACGCGCACCACTCGGCCGGCAGCGTTTCGATCAAGGAAGCGATGGCCATGGGCAAGGCNGTCNTCGTCGCCGCTGACGGTGGCGTGGGCGATGCCGTGCGCCATGGCGAGACCGGGCTGGTAGTTCCCGCCGCTGACCCGGCGCTGCTGCGCCAGGCCATCGTCCGGCTGCTCAATGACCCGGCCGAGGCAACGCGCATGGGCCGCGCCGGTCGGGCCGTGCTGGAGCGGGAAATGCGNTACGAGGACAAAATCGACCGGCTGGTCGCTCTGGCGACAGCATGANACTGTCAATGCGACTCTCCATCCTCATCGTCAACTGGAACACCCGCGACCTGCTGGCAGAATGCCTGACATCTATCTATGCCAACCCCCCAGAATGCGATTATGAGGTGATTGTCGTCGATAATGGTTCGGCCGACGGCAGCGCGGCGTTGGCTCGCGAGCGCTACCCTCTGGCGCGCCTGATCGCCAACCGCGACAATCTCGGCTATACGCGGGGCAATAACCAGGCCATCCAGGCCAGCGCGGGAGAATACGTGCTGCTGCTCAATAGCGACGTGGTCATTCTGCCTGGTGCGTTCGACGCCTTGCTGCGTGAGGTGGACGCCGATCCGCGGGTCGGGGCTACCGGGCCAATGTTGCTCAATTCCGACGGCAGCTTCCAGGCGTCATACAACGATTTCCCCACGCTCCGGCGCGAGGGGCTGGCGCTCGTCGGGCCGCTCATGCGCCGCTGGGAGCCCTACTACCCNAGCCACCGGCCCGAGGCCAGCCGCCGGACCCGGGATGCCGACTGGCTGGGCGGCGCGTGTCTGCTCGTTCGCCGCGCTTGCATTGAAGACGTTGGCCTGCTGGATGAGCGGATCGACATGTATGGCGAGGAAGTTGACTGGTGCTACCGGATGNGGGCGGCGGGGTGGCGCGTGGTCTACTGCGCCGACGCGGNCGTGATCCATCTGGGCGGNGGGAGTTCGCCGGCGTATTCCGTGCGGCGCCATCTGGCCATCCAGCGCGGCAAGGTCTATTTCTTCAGCAAGCATCGCGGCCGGGTCGCCGCCGGGNTCATGTCGGGTATGATTCGCCTGACCAACCTCGCCAAGGCGCTGGCTCTGGCGCCAGCCATGAAGCTGCGCCCAGGAGCCACCCAGGATCGCGCCCGATTCGCGGCCTATTGGTCCGCGGCGCGCGAGCNAATCCAACAATCTGATGCGCATAGCCATTGATGCCCGGGCCCTCTCCCATCCGCAGCCCGGTGGTTTCAAAACCTACACGACGAATTTAATCCGGAGCTTGCCCGAAGTTGACGGGCGCAACCAGTATCACATCCTGCTCGATCGGCCGGTTCCAAATGACCAGGTGCCCACCGCGCCCAACGTCACCGTGGAAGTCGTCGATGGGCAGCGGGCGGGGTGGGGCATGCCNTATCGCGAGCAGGTGCGCCTTCCCCTGCGACTGCGTGGCGGCGCGTTCGACCTGTTCCACGCGCCGTGTGCCACCGGCCCGGTGGCGGCGCGCCTGCCGCTTGNGGTCACTATCCACGACGCCATCGAGTTCCTGGAAACCGGCCGGTCGGGAGCGTCGCTCATGAAGGCCAACCTCAAGCGACTGGCCTTGCCCGCGTATAGTCGGGCGGTCCAGCGTCTGGTTGCCCGGCGCGCAGCGACGATTATCACTGACTCCACTCACTCGCGGGATGATCTGGTCAGGTATTTGGGTGTGGACCCGGCGCTGATCCGCGTTATCCCACTCGCCCCCTCGCCGATCTTTAGGGTCAGAGACGAGAGCGATGTCGCCCTGTTTCGCCGGGGGCTGAACCTGCCGCCGGCGTTTGCATTGGCCTTGGTCTCGTCATCACCTCGCAAAAATGCGGCCGGCTTGCTGCGCATTTACGCTCAGTTACCGGAGCCGTTGCGGGCGCGGTTCCCATTGGTGATGCTCTGGGCGCATTCCTGGCTGATGCCGGAGATAGAGACACTGATCGCGGAGTTGGAATTGGCGCCATACGTCAGGTTCATGCGAAATATCTCCGACGACGATCTGGCTTTGCTTTACAATGCGGCTTCGGTCTTTGTATTTCCCTCGTTGTATGAAGGATTTGGCTTGCCGGTATTGGAGGCGATGGCCTGCGGATTGCCGGTCGTGGCCAGCAACCTGACGTCGGTCCCCGAGCTGGCCGGTGATGGCGCGGTGCTGGCCAATCCGAGTGATGAGNCAGCCTTTGCCGCCGCGTTGCGAGACGTCCTGGATCGACCTGAGCGCCGCGCGAGCCTGAGGAAAGCGGGATTGCAGCGGGCAGCAGAATTTTCCTGGCAGCGAACGGCGCGCATGACCCTCGACGTCTACCAGGACGTGTACCAGCAGTTGAGTTCGCTGGGAGACACCCACTTCGCCCGGCCCGACGTTCAGCGTTAACCCATGCGCCTCCTCTTCCTCTCCCAACTCGTCCCCTATCCCCTCGACGCTGGCCCCAAGGTGCGCGCCTATTACGTCCTGCGCCACCTGGCCGCGGCCGGGCACGAGGTCACGCTGCTGGCCTTCCGCCGGGAGAGCGACATGCCCACGGCCGTCGATCACCTGCGCGGCTTCTGCGCCGCTGTCCACACGGTGCCGATGCGCCGTTCGCGGCTTCACGACGCCTATCACGCGGGCCGGAGCCTGCTGACGGGTACGCCGTTCCTGATCGCCCGCGACCACGTGCCGGAGATGATGCGTATGGTCAGCAAGCTGGCCGCGACCGGCGCGTTCGACGCCATCCACGCCGACCAATTGTGNATGGCCCCCTATGCGCTGGCCGGGCGCGAGGCGGCCCCGACGTCGCCGGCCCTGGTGCTGGACCAGCACAACGCCGTCTATCTCATCCCGCGGCGGCTGGCCGAGAGCGGCCGGCGGGCACTGGCCGGCCGGCTGCTGCGCCGCGAGGCGCGGCTGATGCGCGCCTATGAGCGCGAGATGGCCGGCCGGTTTGATCACGTGGTGTGGGTGACAGCCGAGGACCGCGACGCCGTTGGCCTGCCGGATTGGCCGGGCGGCCCGCGCCAGCGNGTCATCCCCATCTGCGTCGACCCCGGCAACGAGCCGCCNGTTCGCCGCGTGGCCCGGCCGCATCGGGTCACGTTCCTCGGCGGGCTCCACTGGCCGCCCAACGCCGCCGGCATCACCTGGTTCGCGCGCGAGACGTGGCCGGCGGTGCGCGCCGCCGCGCCGGGAGTGACGCTGACCGTCATCGGCAAGTCGCCCCCCGGAGAGCTGCTGGAGCTGGCCGCCGCGTGGGACAGCGGCATCGAGGCGATGGGCTACGTCGACGACCCGCGCCCCTATCTGGCCGAGACAGCCGTGTTCGTCGTGCCGCTGCGGGCGGGGGGCGGGATGCGCGTGAAGATCGTCGAGGCGTGGCAATGGGGCTTGCCGGTCGTGGCGACGACCATCGGCGCGGAGGGGATTCGCGGCCGCGATGGAGAGGACCTGCTGCTGGCCGATACGTCCGAGGCGCTGGCGTCGGCCGTCCGGCGCGTGCTGCGCGAG